>PFOY01000048.1 GCA_002792755.1 Candidatus Nomurabacteria bacterium CG_4_10_14_0_2_um_filter_30_12 | reverse complement strand
TCTTCACAGATTAATTGTGCTTGATTATATCCACGTTCTCTATATCTTTTTTTTGAAAGGGGAATCGGAATTAAAATCGGATTAGAAAAATTACTCATCATACTTAATTCTGAAAGCTCTTCTATAATTTTGCCATATATAATCTCTGCGAATGTATTAGCAAGTTTCTTTTTACCTTTATATTTTAAAAGCCATATTGATTTTTTAATGGGTGGATGGTGATAATCAAATAAGGGGAATATCCAATTAGCACTTTCTCTTTCTGCTGCAGGGGAACCTAAAAGACACTCTCTACATAGATCTGAACCTGTTTTTCTACAAGAAATACAATTCACAGGAAAAATCACATTTAGTATAGTATTAAAAAATTTCATATATGTTATAATTATAAGCGTAATTCAAGAAAATGGATAATCCAATTAAAAAATTTTTTTCAAATGTTAACCCTTTTAAAGGTGGGGATGGTAATAGTGTTGTCGGAATAGACATCGGTTCTTCTTCTATCAAAATCGTTGAAATAAAGAAAAGGGGAGGTAAGGCTGTGCTTGAGACTTATGGTTCTATATCTCTCGGTTCTTATGCTGGTGTTGATGTAGGACGTGTCACAAATCTTCCTGTTGATAAAATAGTAGAAGCATTAAAAGAGGTTTTGAAACAATCTGGTGTAAATACCATTTCTTCTGCTTTTTCTATTCCAGTGCAATCAAGTTTAATTTTTACTGTTACACTTCCATCACAAATTAGAGAAAGTGAAGTAGCATCAGTTATTTCTACAGAAGCTCGTAAATATATTCCTATTCCTATTACAGAAGTTTCTCTTGATTATTTTATATTACCCAAAAAAGAGTCTTCGTTTGAAGAAGCAAACAATATAGACACTTCGTTGTTACCAGAAAAAACGGAAGTCCTTGTGGTTGCAATTCAAAATAATGCTATTTCAAAATACCGTTCAATCGTTTCTTTGTGTAGTTTAGAAGCTAGTTTTTTTGAAATTGAGATATTTTCTTCTATTAGATCAAATTTTGAACATGAATTATCTTTAGTACTTTTAATTGATTTTGGTGCTCTAAGTACAAAGCTTTCTCTTGTAGAGTTTGGCATGGTCAAGGGCTATCATACGATAAATCGTGGTGGAGCAGATATTTCAGATTCAATTTCTAAATCTTTAAATATTCCATTTTTAAAAGCAGAAGAATTAAAAAAAGAATTTGGTCTTTTTGAGAATTCTGCTGAGAAAAATTTGGCTGATATCATTAAAGTTCATGTTGATTATATCTTTTCAGAAACAAATAATGTATTATTGGGGTATGAGAAAAGGTATGATAGGATTATTAGTAAAGTAATATTTACCGGTGGTGGATCTCTCTTGAAAGGTTTGAAAGAAGTAGCATCAAATAATTTTCGAGCAGAAATAGAAATAGGACATTCTTTCTCTAAAGTTGGTGCACCAGAATTTTTAAGCAAAGTTCTTGAAACTACAGGTCCAGAATTTGCAATTGCTATTGGTTTAGCCTTGCGAAAGTTGCAATAAGTTGAGATAATGAGTATGTAATTAAAAATTACGAATTATGAATTACGAATTAAAAAAAGCATCAATAATTTGAAATTCTTAATTGATAATTCGTAATTGAATATATCATGGAACAAAATTTTCAAACATCTTTTATACCCAAGAAGCCAATGATTGAAGAACGATCGATTAGGACACAATCCGTTAGTCTTTTGACTATCATTTCTATTTTTATTTTTTTTACTGTACTTATAGGGACAGGTGCTCTTTATTTCTATGATGGAATTCTAAAAAAGAATATTACAAGCATGGAAAATGATTTAAATTTAGCAAGGAATCGTTTTGAACCATCAAAAATAACACAACTTCAAGTTTTAGATAAACGTTTAAATGCTTCAAATGATATTCTTTCTAAGCATATTGCTATTTCTCCTATTTTTAAAGTACTTCAGTCAATCACAATGAAGACTGTAGGTTATACTAAGTTTAGTTATGATTTTGGGAATAATATAGATTCAAAAATTAATGTAAAAATGAATGGCAGTGCAAAAGGTTATAAGTCTATAGCATTACAGTCTGATCTTTTAGCAAAGAATAAATATTTTATTGATCCCATCTTTTCTGGTCTTTCTCTTGATGATAAAGGTAATGTTCTTTTTGACTTAGAATTTTCAGTAGATCCGAATTTTATCGATTATGAAAAAACACTTGAATCTACAAATCAAGATCCTTTAAGTATGTTTTCTAATGATGGAGATATATTAAATTAATTAATAATTATGTTTAAATTTATTTTACCAATCATTTTAATAGGAGCCTCAATAACAGGGTTTTTCGCATTTACTAGTCAATATTATAAAGGGATTTCTTTAGAAAGAGAAAAGATAGCTTCTTATAATGAAGCTCTGAGTAATTCTAAGACTCTTGAAGCTGAAAGAGATAAATTGACACAAAAATATAATTCATTTAATCCTGAAGATTTATCTAAACTTCAAAAACTTTTACCCGACAACATAGACAATATTCGTTTAATTTTGGAAATAGAAAAGATAGCATCACCTTACGGTATGACATTAAAAGATGTAAAATATGATGCAACAAATAAGAATGGTGATGTTGCAACACAAGAAGCATCAGGATTTAATTATGGGGTAGTAGAAGATACATCTCCACTTGATTATAAAATTTTGGATTTAGAATTTTCCACTCAAGGAACTTATAATAATTTTATTAATTTTATAAAAGATTTAGAAAATAATCTTAGAATAGTCGACATATCTTCAATTCAATTTTCTTCAAGTGGTGTCGTTTCTACTGGTCCCGGTATCAATCCTTCTTTACCTGAAGTTTATAAATATAGTTTTAAAATTAAAACTTATTGGTTAAAAAATTAAAAATAAAAATGTCTTCAAAAATAAAAAACATAATAATATTTACAGTGATTGGTGTTTCTTTGATTTTAGTATACATTTTTTTTATTAAAAAGGCTCCAGACCAAGGTAATCTCATTTCTTCATTTTCTACTTCAGGCATAGTGCCAGAAAATACTGGTATACAAGATGGTGATTCTACAGTTTCTCAAGATTTCCTTTCTGTCTTGCTTGGTGTTAAAAATATAAAATTAGACGATTCTATTTTTTCAAACAAATCCTTCATTAATTTACATGATTCTAGTATTTTACTTACTTCTCCAGGAGATGAGGGAAGAGTAAATCCATTTGCTCCTATTGGTAATGACCCTGTTTTAAAACAGGTAGATCAGACAATTTTTACAGATTCCACGCCAATACAATAATTTCAGATATTTTGATTAAATTATTAGTCTCGTTAGAAATAACAAGAATATTGAAAATGGGTTATAATAAATTTAGATTATTAATTAATTAATATTAGTTTCTAATGGGATGAGTTTTTTAGAAGAATTAGTAAAAAAAGGTGTAATAAATAATGCACAAATAGATGAAATCAAAAATCTTGCCAAAGAAAAAAATGATGGCAATATTGATGAAGCTTTAATTGAATTTGGCATTTCAGAAGATAAAATACTTACTATAAAAGGTGAGTATTTAGATATGCCAGTAAAAAAGATAGACACTAAAGATATGTCTTTTGATGTCTTGAAGTATATTCCTGAAGATGCTGCGAAACATTATGGCTTCGTTCCGATAGAACTCAAGGATGGAGTATTGGAGATGGGTATTCTTGATGGAGAAAATTCACAAGCTGTTGATGCATTACAATTTATTTCAGCAAAGCTCGGTATCCCTTTTAAAATTTTTCTCATTTCTAATAGTGATTATAAAAGTATTATAGAAATATATAAAGGAGTAGCAGTCCAAGTAGAAGAAGCATTAGAAGAATTTGATCAAGATAAAAAAGATGAAAAAAGTTTAAATGAAGCAAAAAATCTAAATGATGAGATAAAAGATGCAAAGTTGGGAGAAGAAACGAAGATAGTCGAAGATGCTCCAGTTATAAAAATAGTAGCCGTCATGCTGCGTAATGCTATAGAAGGTAATGCTTCTGATATACATATAGAAAATACTGGAGAAAAAGTGAAAGTACGTTTTCGTGTGGATGGCACTCTTCATACATCTATAGTATTACCATCAAATGTTTATAATGGAATAGTTGCTCGTATAAAAATTTTAGCTAAATTACGTCTAGATGAAAAGAGAAAACCACAAGATGGGTCTTTTAGTACTACTTTAAATGGACATAAGATTGATTTTCGTGTTTCTACTATGCCTGCTTATTATGGTGAAAAAGTTGTTATACGTATTCTTGATGCAGAAAAAGGTGTTAAATCTTTAGATAAATTAGGATTATCAAAAAGAAATCTTGAAATGCTTCGTGAAGCTATCACTAGACCATATGGATTAATTTTAATTACAGGACCTACTGGATCTGGAAAATCTACTACTTTGTATTCAATGATGAATGAGCTTGATAAAGAAAGTAGTAATATTGTTTCTCTTGAAGATCCTGTTGAATATCATATGCCTGATATTAATCAATCTCAAATGATGCCTGAAATAGGATATACATTTGCTTCAGGGTTGCGTTCTATTTTAAGACAAGACCCAGATGTGATAATGGTTGGAGAAATACGCGATAAAGAGACAGCTCAACTTGCTATTCAAGCAGCATTGACGGGTCATCTAGTGTTGTCTACACTCCATACCAATAATGCCATTGGAGCTATTCCTCGTTTGATAGACATGGGTGTGGATCCTTATTTAATAGCACCAACTCTTATTTTATCTGTTGCACAACGTCTTGCTAAGATGACATGTCCAGCATCTAGAAAACTCGTTTCTATAGATCCAAGTATTAAATTACAAATTGAGAATGAGATGAAAGATCTGCCAGAAGAATTTAAGAGTCAAATTGAGATTAAAAATGAAATGTATGACACTGTGCCTTCACAAGAATGTCCATCTGGTACTCGTGGACGTATAGCTATTTATGAGATGTTTAATGTTAGTAAAGAAATGCAAAAAGTAATTTTAAAAAATCCTATTGATTCCGAAATTTATAAAGTTGCTCGTAACGATGGAATGCTTTTAATGAGAGAAGATGCTATGTTGAAAGCGTTGGATGGTATTATTCCGTATAAAGAAGTTTTCAATTTTACTAATGAAAATAGTGATTAAAGTTGTCCACAAATTACTAGTATTAAGAGTTATTTTATAATATAATATATACAATATGGATCCCGTTAGAAATAACAAAAATATTTAAAACGGGTTATAATAGATTAAGATTATTAATTAATATAAATTTCTAACGGGATGGAAGGAGATAAAAGAAAGATTTTAATAGTTGACGATGATACATTTCTTTTAGATATGTATGCATTTAAATTCAGTCAAAATAATTTTGAAGTTTATACAGCTCCAAGTGCATTACAGGTAATTGAGAAGCTCAAAGATGGGCTCAAACCAGATATTATTTTAATGGATATAATTATGCCAGATATGGATGGTTTTGAGATGTTAGAGAAAATAAATAATGATAATTTATCTCCTAATTCTACAAAAATAATTTTATCTAATAAAAGTCAGCAGTCTGACGTCGATCGTGGCAACACGTTAGGAGCTTCAGGATATATTGTAAAAGCAAACTCTACTCCAGCAGAAGTTATTGATCAAGTAGTAGAAATTTTATCAAAGAAAGCTACTAAATAAATTATGGATCCCGTTAGAAGCCGCGGTCGCAGTTTAAGAAATATAAATATGATAATCAGAGAAATAAAAATTAATAGCATAATTAAGCAAAATCGCGATAAATTGACCGCGACCTGCTTCTAACGGGATGGATTATAAAAAGAAACTTGAAGATCTTATTTTAACTGTCATTCGTGAGAATGGTTCAGATTTACATCTAGGTGTCGGTAAAGTTCCAGCTATTCGTGTATCTGGAGAACTTATATTTCTTTTAAAAAATGAAATTTTGACTAATGAAGATATCATAGGTATTTTAGGTGAGATTTTAGGTAAAACAAAATTAGCAAAATTTATGGAAGATCAAGAGGTTGATTTCTCTTATGATTTTCGTGGTGAGGCACGTCTTCGTGGTAATGCATTTTTCCAAAAAGGTTTGATAAGTGTTGCATTACGATTAGTGCCAAAAGTAAAAACTCTTGAAGAGCTTCACTTACCTCCAATCATTGCAGATTTGGCTCGTAAAAAGCAGGGGTTTTTCCTTGTAGTTGGTCCTGTTGGACAAGGAAAATCGACTACATTATCTTCAATGGTAAATTTAATAAATAATGAACAAGCTCGTCATATCATAACCATTGAAGACCCTATTGAATACATATATACTCACAATAAAGCTATTGTTGATCAACGTGAAGTAGGTATCGATACTAAAGATTTTAATACTGCGTTAAAGTCAGTTTTTCGTGAAGATGTGAATGTGATAATGATAGGTGAGATGCGTAATGCAGAGACTATATCCATAGCTGTCACAGCTGCTGAGACTGGCCACCTTGTGCTTTCGACATTACATACAAACAATGCATCTCAGACAATAGATAGAATAATAGATTCTTTTCCAGGTAGTCAACAAGACCAAATACGCACAGAGCTTTCTTCTAGTTTACTTGGTATTTTTTCTCAGAGACTTATACCGAGAATTACTGGTGGTCTAATACCAGCATATGAATTGTTATTAAATAATGATGCTGTGGCAAACTTAATTCGTGAAAAACGTACAAAAGAGATAGATGTAGTAATAGAGACAGGAAGTAAATTTGGCATGATTGATTTAAATCATTCTCTTATGGAGCTTGTACGTGCAGGAGAGATAACGATAGAAAATGCTTATCAATATTCACTTAACCCAAAAGGTCTTGAACGAATAATATAGCAATTACGAATTAACAATTACGAATTACGAATTATGCTGTTTAAATATAAAGCAGTAGATGACAAAGGAATAAGCAAGGAAGGTGAAATAGATGCACAGAATCGTGACATGGCTATTAGTGGTCTTCAGAGGAGAAATCTTATCATTGTTTCTATCGTAGATGAAAGTAAAGTAAAATCTATTTTTTCTTTATCTTTTCATGAGAAGGTTCCAATGAAAGATGTTGTTGTCCTTTCTCGTCAGATTGCGACCTTGTTTACTTCACAAGTCTCTGCACTGAGAGCATTCACGATGCTTTCTTCTAATGCAGAAAATAAAGTTTTAGGTAAAAAGCTTTCAATTATAAGTGATGATCTTCAAGCCGGATTTTCTATTTCAGGGGCATTGGCTAAACATCCGGATGTATTTTCAGATTTTTATGTAAACATGGTGAGAGTAGGAGAGGAGACTGGTAAATTAAATGAAACTTTTGATCATTTGGCAGATTATCTAAATCGTCAATATGAACTTACTTCAAAAACAAAAAATGCACTTATTTATCCAATATTTGTTGTTTTCACATTTTTTGTAGTTATGACTCTTATGTTTGTCGTTGTTATTCCAAAACTTGCAGTAATTATTTTAGATTCAGGACAAGAGCCACCATTTTTTACGAAAGTAATTATTGGACTTTCTAGTTTCTTTGTACAATATGGTTTTCTTATAATTATATTTTTAATACTTTTAGGTATATGGTTGTGGAGGCTTTCTTCTACAGATAAAGGGAAAGAATATCTTGATAGAGTACGTCTTACCATTCCAGCAGTAGGTAATCTTTATAGAAAACTTTTTCTTTCTAGAATAGCAGACAATATGGACACGATGCTTACTTCTGGTATACCTATAATAAGAGCCATAGACATCACTTCTGATGTTGTAGGTAGTAGGATTTATAAAGGAATTTTAAAGGATGTTGCAGATGGAGTAAAGGGTGGTTTGTCTTTTTCTGCTGCATTTGAAAAACATACAGATCAAGTACCGGGTATTATGATTCAAATGATAAAAGTTGGAGAAGAGACAGGCTCACTGGGTCAAATATTAAAGACTCTTTCTGATTTTTATAAAAAAGAAGTCGATAATGCTGTTGATACGTTGGTCGGTCTTATTGAACCAGTTATGATCGTGGTTTTGGGTCTTGGTGTCGGTGTTCTTTTAGTTTCTGTCTTGATGCCTATTTACAATATGGCAGGAGGGATAAAATAACCCCTCCTGACCTCCCCTTGTCAGGGGAGGAAAAACAAAATTTTCCCCATGATAAGGGGGATGAAGGGGGTTGTATTTTAGGTGTGGATAACTTTTTTGCATATTTATAATGATAAAAGTTATAATATGTATATTAAAATAAAGTCGAAATTTCCGTCAAAGAACGGAGAAAAAATTATTAGTTATTATTAATATAAATTATCCCATTTTACGTGGGACGAAAAAAATATGAAGAATTTTAAGAAAGGTTTTACGTTAATTGAATTGTTGGTTGTAGTTGCTATCATCGGTATTTTGGCATCAGTCGTTTTGGCATCATTAAATAGTGCTCGTACAAAAGGTACAGATGCTGCTATTAAAGCTGCTATGTCTGGTGCACGTTCACAAGCTGAACTTGCTTATGATTCATCTCAAACATACGTAGGTAGTTGTACAGCTATTCAGCCAATGTTGTTGAATGCTGGTCAGAAATTAAATCCAGCATTTGCTGCAAGTAATAATGTTTTAGCTACAGCATTCGTTTATAGTGCAACTGCAGCAGCTGCAACTGCTGTCACATGTCATGAGGCTGCTGATGGTGGATCTTGGGCTGCAGTAGCTTCTTTGAAATCTCCTGCAACAGCTGGAAATGGATGGTGTGTTGACTCAACTGGTGCTTCAAAAGAGGGAACTCTTGATGCAAGTATAACAGCTTGTCCATAATTTTGTTTAATTATTAAAGGTCTTGTTTTTGAAAGTAAATTAAAATATGAAAAAAATTAATCTTAAAAAAGGTTTTACATTGATAGAACTTTTGGTCGTGGTAGCCATCATAGG
>PFOY01000038.1 GCA_002792755.1 Candidatus Nomurabacteria bacterium CG_4_10_14_0_2_um_filter_30_12 | reverse complement strand
TAGACCGTTCAAGGTCTAAAATGTAATTAAAAGGAGAATTAACTTGATATATAAGCTTTTTTTCCTTTACTTCACAGTTCGTTAGTAAAAATTTCAAAAGTGAGTTTTTATCTTCCACTGTAGAACTTTCAAATAATTTTTTAGAATTTTTACACAGGTCTACTACTTGTATTATTTGACTTTTATAAGAGAAGTCTGCTTTTATATATTCTGAAAGTTTATTTTGTGCATCCAGTGTTTTGTCCTTATAGGTCTGCAATTTTTCTGCATACTGTTCCTTAGTAATACTCAAAGATTCTGTATAGTAATCATCTATCAATTTATCACTAGCTTTTTGCCATTTCTTAGACTCATCTTCACAGATAGATATTTGATTATCCCTAAAGTCTTTTTCGTAGTTGATACTTTTGTTTATTTCCTTATCTATTACTTTTATCAAACCATCAGGCATACTGGAAAGGCGGTCTAAAAGGGCTAGAATTGGCTCTAGGAGCTTCTTTTCATTGACTCTGGTATTTGTCTTAGAGCATACATTTTTTCCATTAGAGCAGACATAGTAAATATTGCCATTATTCTTTATTCCTTCTGGTGTCATAGTACAGCCACAATTAGGACATTTTGCTAGACCTTTAAAAATATAAGTTAGGCTTTTCGTATGTGATTTTATATTATTATTTTTACCACTTCTGACATCCTGACATAAATCAAATATTTCTTGTGTAATTATTCTTTCATATGAATGAGAATAATTGCCTCGCATAGACCTTCTTATTCCAATATAAAATGGGTCTGTTAATATATTTCTTATATTACTTTTTGAAACCTTAAAGCCACCTTTTGACCTTAATCCTTCTTCATACATAAAATCAGCAATCTTATCATCTGAGTACTGACCTGTGCTATATAAGTCGTACATTTTAATTATATACAAATATCTAGCTGGGTCTTTAATAACTATTTTTTTACTGTCTGGGTCTGATAAGTCAATTCTAGAATTTATATATCCTATTGGGATAGAGCCAGTAGCCCGTCCTTCTTTTCTCATAGTTTCATAAGCTCTTTTTACATTATCGCTTATAGCACTTGAAAAATATTCTGCAAAAACAAGACTCATTTGAAACTGAGTTTTTTGATTAGCATTCATTTCTCCTTTGATAATCTGATTATCAGAAGCAAAATGTATTTCTATCTTATATTCTTGTGCTAGTTTAAATAATATTGGTATTCTTTTATCAAATACACTTCTTGAAAACCTATCAACTTTATCAAAAACAACAGCTATTATTTCTTTTTGATTATCAAGAAAAGCTAAGGCTTTATCAAATTCATCTCGTTTTGTTTTATATGCACTTTCACTAAAAACAAATCTTTCAGCTATTTCTAAGTTATTTCTTTTGCAATAAAGTTCAATTCGTTCAACCTGAGCAGGTAGTGAATTTCCAGCTTCTTTTTGTTCTTCAGTTGAGACTCTGGCTAAAATTATTGCTTTCATAATTATGTGATTATCTTATTATATTCTTCCTTAAACTCTTTATCTTCGTTTATATTAAACAATGGAAGCCCAATTAAAATATAGTCTTTACTTTCAGCTCTTAGTATATCCTTATGATATTTCTTTGTAATTTCTTTTAGAAAATCATTTTTCCATTTATCTATATCAAGAAGATTATCTCCTTTAGGTTCAATAAATACTTGATAGTAAAGTTTCTGTGTTTCCTTTAAGAAAAGAATAAAATCAGGTTGAAAACCTTGTCCTGTTTTAAAGTCGTATATTTTATACTGCTCCTCATTTCTTAAAAGATAGACTTCTTTGTATTTTTTCTGTAGATTCCCAATAGTCTCTTTTATAAATTCAATTAAGCCTTTTTCTTCGCTTGTACCATAAAATGAATCTATTACATACCATTCTTCATATTTTAATTCATCTTCTAGTCTTTGGCTGTGTTCATCTTTTTTGACACTTTTTTTAACTTCATCAAATAAATCACTAAATTTGCCAGTCTTAAATTCAGTTCCTTTATATGGATTGATGTTCAGTTTAAGTTCAAATAGAAATGCATCAAAAAATCTAGAAAGAATTACTAGCTTTTCTTTGTTTGTAATATCTTCAAATTCTTTATCTTTAGTAATAATTTGTATTTTAAAATTACCAATGAAGTCTTTTCTAAAGTCCTCAATACTTTCAATATCAAGTTCTTCTTTTAATAGCTCAAATCTGAATAATGATTTATCAGATTTAGCTTTACTATTTAGTGCTTTGTAAAAGATATGTTTTTCAAATGCTTTTATTTCTTTTGTTATGGTCTTTAGCCCAGTTTCGTTGATGTTTAATCTTTCTATATCGGTATTTTCACTATCAAAATCCAATTCTTGCTCTTTAATGCCAAGATTATGAAGATTAAATTTAAATTTAAGATTTTCCTTTAAATCATTTAAGGTTTTCTTTCTTCGTTCAGGATTATCAATTTGCTCATTTTTCCATACCATTACATCCTTATAAAAATCACTTTCTATAAATTCTTTTTTAAGTTTAAATACCTTAACAACCTTTCCATCATCAATAAAACCTTTCTTTTTAAGTTCTCGTTTTAATTCATCAATATATCTATGGTCTGAATCACTATGATAGTAAAGCTCTTCTAAAACTCTCATTTCATTCTTTAAATTTTCATCAAACTTCCTTTTATTCTTCTGTATATCCTTATAGGCAAATGGACAATATCTAACACCTCGTCCGATAAGCTGAATTTCAGATATGGTAGTACTTCCAGCTTTTCTTTCTCCTTTAGTATCTTTACCTTCATCTCTGCCTTTATATAAACGGACAATATCAAAAAGATTAAGCACATCCCAGCCCTCAGTTAGTCTATTAACTGTAAATATTGCCCTTATGTGATTATTTTTATCTTCTAAACTATTCAATAGTTTTTCTTGGTCTTCGTCTGTTTTCTCTTTCTTTGTTTTGTTTGTTTTTGAGTTTGTAATAATACAGTTTCTTTCTATAAAATTATATTTAATGAAATCAATTATTTCTGTTATTTTTATTTTTTCTTTTTTAATAAATTGAATAACATCAAGCACTCTAGATTTTCCTTGTTCATAGACTTCTTCTCCTTCATTGAATTTATCTTCAATATTTTTTAAAAAATCAAAATCGCTGACCTTTAAAGATTGTGTTAGTTTAAAAAATTCATTAAAGTCTTTTTTTGATTCTTCAATCGTTTTACTTCTAAAAAGAATAACTGGTTTAAAGTTAGGAATGTTATTTTTTAGAGCAATTCTATCTCTGTACCAATTAAAAATAAGCACTTGTAGAATACGCTCTTTCTTTTCAAGGGTAGAGGATACGAGATTTATTTCTTTAGTATATCCAGCAGATAAAAATTGTCTTAAATCAAACTTATAAAGGGTCTTTGATGCATACTTATCAATAACCTTTTGATTCTCAGGAATAGTAGCTGTAAATTCCAAAAGAATATTCTTATTACCTTCACTTTTCCCATTCTTATTTAACAAAAGCTCTATTACTGTATGTTCCCATCCTTTCTTTTCTATCTCTTTTTCACTTGCACCTTCTTTAAGCTCAGTATCTAAATCCAATTCCTCCTGTCCGTTTTTGCTCTTTGTATCAGCATTTAGATGATGGGCTTCATCTGCAAGCATAACAATATCTTTTTTGATTAAATCATCTAGATATACCTGATTTTCTCTTTCAATATGAATATCGTTATAAAGTTTTTGAATAGTTGTAAATTTAATCTCAATACTGTCGTTATTTTTAGAAAAAGTATTTACTTTTTTTATTTCAATTGTTTTATCATCAATAACTATTCTTTCTTTAAAGAGATATTTATTATGAGTTTTAACAATAAAGTTATTTTCTGTTTTATCAACGATATTATTTTGATTAACAAAGAATATGAATTTCCTATATCCTTGTTTGTAATAATATAGAATAGCACTAGCCATAATAAGAGTTTTTCCTGTACCAGTAGCCATATTAAACATTAAATGAGCTGGATACTTTTTATGGTCATTCTCGTACATCAAGAGATTTTCAAAAGCTTCTTTTTGCCATTCAAAAAAGTCATATTTTAAGTTGTCTGAAATGTACTTTGGAATCTCAATAACCTTAGGAGCATATTTTCTTATAGCTTCTTTTTGAGTATTAAGCTTTTCGTATAAATTCTCCATAATTATTTACTTTGGTAAAATTCCTTAGTAAGTTTTTGGTCTTCTTTACTGATACCAAATTGTTTATCTGACATTTCGCTTTCTTGTATATACATTTGATTTAAATCAAGCATAATTAAAAACATCTTCTTTTGTTCATTCAGAGTTAATTTTTTAAAGTTTTCTTCTTTAATAATTTTTTCTTTAAATTCTTTGATTTTTAAATTGTAATTAAGGAAGTATTTCTCATAGAGATTATCAAACATTTTTTCTAATGTTTTCAAATCTTTAGCTTCATTTATTTCCTCTTTTGCTTGTTCGTTCCATTTTGCAAGTTCAAAATATATAAAACTATCTTTTGAATCATTTCTTCTTAAGACCTCTTTAATTCTTGGAATTATCACTGTTTCTATATACTCCATTTGTTCTATGAGAATAAACTTTCTATTACTTTTCTTTTCTTTATTTAGTTCAATAACTGCGTGTCCAGTTGTTCCTGACCCTGCAAAGAAATCTAAAATTATATCATTGTCATTCGTCATTATTTTGATTGTGTCTAGTACAGCATAAAGTGATTTTGGATAACTAAAAATTTTAGTACCAAAAATATCTTTCAATACTCCTGTTCCGCTAGTTGTAGCATTATATCTTTTACCTATCCAGTGTGTTTTAATTTTTGTACCATCATCTTCTCTGTATTTTTCAAAGATTTGGATATTGCCAGTTTTATCTTTTATTGCTGTAAAATCTTCTGGTCTCTCTTCTAAAAACTGCATAAATTTATCTTTTTGTACTCTCCAAGCTATTTTTCTTTTTTTATTTATTGGTAGTATTTCAATAAATCCCTGTTTTTTTTCTAAAGTTATTTCCTCTAAATTCTTATTAACATATATCGGATAATAGTATTTATCTCCTTTTTTTAACTTTTCTTCAACGAAACGAGAATACATTAAGGGTTCATACTTAAAAAAACCTTTTTCATCACTTTCTATATATTCTAATTTTTTATTATCATCAAGAATCACTCCATTGAATTTTGCAATCTTCTCATTTTTTGCATAGACAAGCATATATTCTGTTGTTGCACTAAAAAATTTAGCGAATTGTCTTCCTTGAGGTCTTATAACAACACTAATTATACCGAGACGATTTTCTCTACCAAAAATTTCATCTGCAAGTGTTCCAAGATAAAATAACTCAAAGTGGTCAATAGTAATTGCTATAAAACCATCTTCCTTTAACATTTCCTTTGCTATTTCTAACCTGTTTTTTATAAAAGTAAGCCAACTGGAATGTTTAAAATTATTATTATATACAAATGTATCTGCATCTCCTTCGGTATTATAAGGAGGGTCAACATAAATTAGTTTTATTTTTCCAGTAAATTCAGATTTTAAACAATGTAGGGCAAGAAGATTATTACCTTTTATGACTAGATTTTCCTCTATTAAACCATTTTTATTTCTTTTTATATCTTTTATTAACTCACCATTTTTACTACTTTCTTTTGTAAATCTTTTCCAATCTGCTAGTGCTTTTTTATCAAACAGTCTATCTATTTCATCGTGAGCAAGTATTTGGTTAAAGAAAACTTCGTTTCTTTGGGTTTCTTCTTTTTTATACTTCTTATCTTTTTCAGAATATTCAAAATATACTTCAGTACCTTCATCTGTGCTTTGCCCTCCTTCTAATACACAGTCCTTGAAAGGGAAATCTAAAACTATATTGGTTTCATTTTTTAATAATTCAGTACCATCAGAAAGTCCAATTAGGTTTGCATATTTTGTATAAGAATTATTTACCTTATTCTCATCCAAGAAGAATTTAAAATCATTGATATTAAAAACATAAACATCTTTTATCTTAGTGAAGAATTTATCCTTTGTTTCTTTGTTTTCAGCTAAAATAGTTATAAGTTTTTTATCAATTTTATCAGCAGAATCTTTTACCTTATTATAATTTAATTCTTTCGTTTCAGAATCAATAAAAGATTCCTCTTGTTTTAGTATCTTTTCTAATGTTTGTTTTAATTTATTCATAATTATTTTGTTTTAACACTATTAAGAAACTTATTAAATTCAACCTTATCAATTCTAAATTCTTTACCAATTTTATATGCTTTTAGTTTCTTTGCTTTGATGTACCGATAAATTGTCATAACATTTACTGACAACTTATCTGCTAAATCAAATGCTGTGTAAAATTCCTTTTCTTTTTTATTGTTTTTCATAAATTTTTTTGTTAATTATATTATACTTGACAATACTTTACAATGCAAATTTTGATAAGTGGATAAACATTACTTTATTCTATAAGCATTATATAGCTTTAATTGCTCTTCAATTGTTTCAATCCATTCTCTACTTTTTATATTTCCGATGTTTTCCGATAGTTTCTTGTAGTCTTTAATTATATTATTCCAGCTCCTATAATCAGTTCCTTTCATCAGTATATTTCTAAGCTCTGGTATGCCTCCTTCATCTGAAGCTAATAAACAGAGCATTCCCATTTGTAGTTTTTTCAGATACTTCATTTTAGGGTATTTAATACAGATAAGTTCTAAAATATGTTTTGGGCTGTTAATAGGTAAGTAGCATATTCTTGCGTCTTTTATTAGATTATTCCAATACATATTTACTACCTTTTTAGATATATCTGTTGAAAAAAGTTTTGAAAAAGTATATTCATCTTTATATCCTATTTTCTCTAACATACTTTTCATTTTTCTAGTTTCCGACAATCTAACCTCAAATCTTAATATCTCTTTTTTATTATTTAACTGTGAGAATAGCGACCTTTGATAATCAGTTTTATCTCTATCCACAGACCTTTTAAGGGTTTTCTGCATATCAGATATTTTGTCGTAGATAACAAAGGAGTGAGACTTTGTGTATATTTGCAAAGAATCTCCGTCATTACTAAAGCGAAAAGTAGTATTATCAAAGCTCTTTCTTTTGTTGGTTTTCTCAAGCTCTCTTATGATGTATTGAGCAGTATATCCATTATGTAATTCTATGTTTTTAGAGTAATGAATAGCTGAAACTTTTGCGTTAGATAAATCATTAAGGTTAATCTTAATATCCATTTCGTATAGTCTTGCATAGAGTATTTTGACTATCTTCTGAAAATCATTATCTTCAACTTCGTCTAGGTTGTTATCATATAAAAGTTTTGGTACTGAAAATTCAATCTTTATAAAGTAATCACTAAATCTTTTATAACCAGTAAGTCTGGGGTAATATTTGCCAGTTTCCAGCTCTAGTTTGTTGGGGTTTCTAATCCATTTAGCATATCCATTCTTAGGGTTGTTTGATTGAGCATCCCAGCCCAATTTTTCAGTTCCATTCCTATTTTTTACCAAGTACTTTGGTATTAGTAATATTATTGTATCTATCATTTTTCCAATTCTTTTTCTTTAATAATGCGACGGTTTGTTTTAGCAAGTATCTTATAAAAGCCCATCAAATTTTGCATTGACTTTAAATCAGTACTAATAATCTCTTGAAACTTTTCTGCTTCATTCCGATAATCATTATTTAATTGATAGTTTTGGCTTTCAGACATAAAAACATCCCGAAGGATGTCTTTAGGATATTCTTATTTCTTCTTGTGGCACACTACTTTTGGTGTATGCAGTATTTAAATGCCTGCACTTTTTCGCCTCATTTCTTTTTTTATAATTTTATTTATATATGTATAATCAAGTGTTTTACCAAACTTTTCAGATAATTCAGTCATAAGCTCTTTCTTGGGTATATTTCTTTTTCTATAGATAAAACTGTCTCTTTCTCTGTTTTTATCTTTACTTTGTTTCAATTCACTGATTTTAAAAGAATTATTTATGTATTTTTTTTGCAATTTCTTTATTGTCTTAAAGTTTGTTTTGATATAATCATCTAGCTCTCTTTCAGATATACTAGGAGGCAATAATAATGCTATTGGATTTAAATCAAAGAATTGAGACATTTCTAAGGTTTTTCTTATTATTTCTGGGTTTTCTGTCTTTGTACCTAAGTCTAAAGTTATAATTTGTCTAATATTAGAGTAATTATCAAAATAATTAAATAAAACATAATCTGAAAAGAAATTTAACCAATTAGAGCCAAGATTATAGTTTTTTAATAAATTTTTTACATCAGCCAAGAAAGTAATTTTATTTATTTTAGCTGGTATTCTTGGAAATTTTTCATCAATAACTAATTTATCAAATATCTCATAATCAAACCCGTTTATTGGTATTTTGTGAGTAAATCTAATTATTCTGACTACTTTTTTAAAGCCGTTTGTTATTATTAGGTTTTGAACAAAACCGTATGTCTTTAAGTCTATTTTTGACTGCTCCATACCCTTTACTTTACTTTACAAAGTAATAAAATACAAGATATGGACGAAGAAACATTTGAAACAGCTAAAGAAAACGATTTGAGCCTAGAAGAAGCCGAAGAGCTTCAGGAATTTAAGGATGAAACAGGGCTTGATGGAGATGAAGCTTTAGAAGTTTGGCAAGATTTATAAATCTATTTTAGGAATAAACAGGGGTTTTAAAAAGGTTAGGATAGGTATGTGAAAAGGCATCATACTTTTGCATATAGGTTTTCCATTCAAAAGAAATTAGATTAGATATGGTAGATTTGAATAATTTGGTAGTTCTATAATCGGTCTGCTTTGGGAGCCAGTTAAAATCTTAAGTCCACGAGAATGGATTTTTTAAATATGGTATGATTTCTATATGAATAAAGAATTTAAAACTTATCTTTTATTAATTGCTATACTTATTTTCTTTTGGTTAAACGGGTCAATTGTTGATTCA
>PFOY01000012.1 GCA_002792755.1 Candidatus Nomurabacteria bacterium CG_4_10_14_0_2_um_filter_30_12 | reverse complement strand
ATGGGTAATAGATATTCCTAATAAAAAAGCATCTAATTATATAGCTAATAATAATACATACGAAGCAGCTCTTAAAACACAAGAATCTATAATGGGAACAGCGCAAGCTGTGATAGACCAACGTACAGCAGAATTATCCTTAAAACAAGCTACAGTTCGGCCTGCAGATATAGATCTTGCAAAAGCGGATATTTTATCTGCTGAAGGCCAATATCAATTAGCAAGTTCTAATTTTGAACATACGATACTTCGTGCTCCTCTAAATGGAACAATTACAAAAGTAGATATAAAAATAGGAGAACTTACACAAGCATTAAAAAATGTAATAACTCTTCAAGATATAAAAAGTATTTATTTAGAAGCAAATATAAATGAAGCTAATGTCACTAGTATAAAAGTGGGAGCGCCTGTCGATATTACATTTGATGCTTTCGGTACTGAACAAGTTTACAAAGGTAATATATTAAAAATAGATCCTTCATCTACTATTATTTCTGGAGTAGTTAATTATAAAATTACAGCAAATGTAATATCAGGCCCAGAGCTTCGTCCAGGTATGACAGCAAATATGACTATTCTTGTTGATGAAAAAGATGACATTTTAACTATTCCTTCTAGGGCTATTATAAAAGATAAAACAGGTAAAAAGACAGTTCGACTTGTCACAAATCCAAAAACTAAAACATACAAAGAAATAGAAATAGCTACAGGCATGGATGGAGATGGTGGACTTACAGAAGTTACATCAGGATTACAAAAAGATGAAGAAATAATTGTTCTAATAAAAAAATAATAAAAAAATTAAATGTTAATAGAACTTAAAAACATTACAAAAGAATATGATAATGGTGGTGTTGTTACTAAAGTTCTAAAAGGGATAAGTTTAAGTGTAAAAGAAGGAGAATTTCTAGCGATAATGGGTCCGTCTGGGTCTGGTAAATCTACATTAATGCATATCATTGGATTTTTAGATAGAGCCACAAGTGGTACTTATCTTTTTGATAATGAAGACATAAAAGATTTTAATGATGATGAACTCGCATATATTCGTAATGAAAGAATAGGTTTTGTATTTCAATCTTTTAATCTTTTAGCTCGTACTTCAGTATTAGATAATGTAATACTTCCACTTACTTATAGCAAGAAAAAGGATCATATAAATTTAGCCACAAAAGCTCTTGAGGCTGTAGGTTTAGGAAATAGATTGAGTTTTCTTTCAAATCAAATATCTGGTGGACAAAAACAACGTGTAGCTATTGCTCGCGCACTTGTATGTGATCCAAAAGTTATTTTTGCTGATGAACCTACTGGGAATCTAGATTCAAAAAGTGGAAACACAGTGATGTATATTTTAGGACGTTTAAATAATGAAGGACGTACTATTATTTTAGTTACACATGATCGTAATGTAGCAGAACATGCTAATAGAATAATTACAATAAAAGATGGAGAAATAATATCAGATGAACATAATCTTAATTCAAGAAAAAGTCAAATGATAGAAGACGATCAAGATATTGAGCTAAAGTAAAAATGAGAATTTTGTTTAAAAATATAAATGTGGAGATAAAAAATCTTATTTCTCGTAAAGCTAGAAGCTTTTTAACTATTTTGGGAATAATAATAGGTGTATCTGGTGTTATTGTCATCATTTCTCTTGGTGCTGGAGCTCAAGCACTTGTACTAGGACAAATCACAAAATTAGGAACAAATATAATTGGTATTCTTCCAGGTAAAAGTGATGAAACAGGACCACCAGCTGCTATTTTTGGCGTACAAATAAAAACATTAGTTGAAGCTGATGTTGAAGCAATAAGAAATAAAACAAGAGTGCCACATGCTATTGATATAGTTTCTGTAGTACGAGGAAATGTGACAATAACCTCTGGTGATCAATCTATAGATACTACATTTACTGCTACAGATGGAAGTTATGTACGTGTGCAGAATGTAGAAATGGACCATGGTGTATTTTTTTCTGATGAAGAGGGAAGAGCTGCAGCAAACGTCATAGTTTTAGGATATGATGTTGCAGAGCAATTATTTCCAAATGGTGGAGAACTGGGAGAAATTGTAAAATTAAAAAACAATAGTAATTCTTTTGGTAGTATTCCGTTTCGGGTTATTGGAGTACAAGAAAAATTAGGAACAA
This sequence comes from Candidatus Nomurabacteria bacterium CG_4_10_14_0_2_um_filter_30_12, assembly GCA_002792755.1. Classification (GTDB taxonomy): domain Bacteria; phylum Patescibacteriota; class Minisyncoccia; order Phycocordibacterales; family UBA9973; genus UBA9973. Next base: position 8,495 of record PFOY01000012.1, on the reverse strand, counting down.
TAGCATTTCAAAATCAAGATGACCAAGTTTTTATTCCATTCAAGATTGGTCAAAGACAAATTTTAGGTATAGATTATATGCAATTTGTTAGAATAAGAACTGATACTCCAGAAAATGTTAAAACAACAATTATTGATATAGAAGGAGTACTTCGTGAACAACATAGAATAAAAAATGTGGCAGATGATGATTTTGTAGTTAGAGATTTAGCTGATGCTATTAAAATTTTAACTAATATAACAGATGCACTTCGTATGTTTTTAGGATTAATGGCTGGAATTTCACTCATTGTTGGAGGTATTGGTATTATGAATATAATGCTTGTCACTGTGTCTGAACGAACTCGTGAAATAGGACTTAGAAAGGCATTAGGTGCTACATCTCATCAAATTAGAAATCAATTCTTATTAGAAGCAGTTATTTTAACCGGTGTAGGTGGAATATTTGGAATAATTATAGGAATTATGATTTCTTATCTTATAGCATTAGGAGCTAGATATGCTGGATATGATTGGAGTTTCGTTATATCACCATTAGCTATTATACTTGCAGTTTTTGTTTCTAGTTTGACAGGTATAATCTTTGGACTTTTTCCAGCAATGAAAGCAGCTAAACTAAATCCAATAGATGCATTGCGATACGAGTAGTTATAAAGTAGAAAGTTATAAAGTTTATAAAGAAAAAAAATAAAAATGCGATCATATTTATTACAAGCTATAAGAGGGATAACTCATAATAAAAGTAGAACTTTTCTGACTGCTCTTGGTATAATTATAGGCATAGGTACTGTTGTTTTAGTATTTTCAGTTGGGGAAGGATTTAAGAGTTATATTAATGCACAAGTTGATGCTTTTGGTTCTAATACTATTTTTATTGAAACCTCCGTTCCAGCCTCTACAAAAGATTTAGCTAATGGCGCTTCTGATTCTGGTAATGTAAATAGTTCAGCTATGAATGCAGTACCAGTAATGACATTAAAAAATCGTGATGTGAAAGATGTTAGAAATATTCCAAATGTAAAAAACTCTTACGGTGCTAGTATTGGGCAAGAAGTTGTTTCTTATAAAGGTATTTCAAAAAATATTTTTATATTTGGTGCTGATGCTTCACGTTTTGATATTGATAAAGGAATAATAGTTTTAGGAAGACCTTATAGTGAAGAAGAAGATAAATCTCTCGCTCAAGTAACAATATTGGGTGCAGATATAGTATCTGATCTTTTTGGTGATACTGATCCTTTAGGTAAATACATTAGGGTAGGTAATTATAATTTTGAAGTTATTGGTGTTTATGAACGTAAAGGTAGTTCAGGTCTTTCCAATGATGATAAACAAATTTTTATTCCAGTATCTACTTTACAAAAGAAAATTTTGGGAATTGATTATTTATTTTATGCTGTTGTTGAATTATATGACAATAGTAAAGCAAAAATTTCAGCACTTGATGTATCTGAAGTTTTACGAAGAAACCATAATATAACTGATTCTTCTCGTGATGATTTTAAAGTAAATACACAAGAAGAAAGTTTAAGTGTTTTTAACACAATACTACAAGCTATTACATTTCTTCTTATTGCTATTGCCTTTATTTCTCTAGTGGTCGGAGGAGTGGGGGTTATGAATATAATGTATGTCGTAGTTACTGAAAGAATAGGTGAGATAGGACTTAAAAAAGCCCTAGGTGCTCGTAATAAAGATATTTTATTTGAATTTTTAATAGAAGCTGTACTTTTGACGCTTTTAGGTGGCATTATAGGTATCTTAGGTGGTGCATTATTTGCCTACATAATATCAAAAGTTGCAGAAAGTTTTGGTTTTGCTTGGAAATTTATTGTCCCTGTTTATGGTGTTGTTATATCTTTATCTATTTCTATGATTATAGGAATAATTTTTGGAGTATTCCCAGCTCGTAATGCTTCAAAATTAGATCCAATTGAAGCGTTGAATAAAGAGTAAATAGTGTATAATATCATTATGACTTTTAAAAAAATCAGTATTATAATATTTTTAATATTTTCTATATTACCAATAAATAAAATATTTGCACAAATTCCAAATGTTGGTTTTGTACCAGGAAATATTTGGTATTCAAAAGATCCATTTGAAGAAAAAGATAAAATAAAAATATATACATTTGTTTATAATTCTGATGAACGAGAATTGTCTGGAACAGTAGTTTTTTTTGATAAAACTACATTATTAGGTAAAAAAGATTTTACTTTGGGAGGTAAGACAGCAGGAGATGTATCTATAGATTGGACAGTATCAGCAGGGGATCATACAGTCTTTGGTAAAATTGAAAATGCTAAATTTTTGATATCACATGGAAAATATGAAGAAGTATTTATTGCATATAATGAAACAGAAAAAAGTTCTAGAACTGTTTCTAAAAAAATAACAATAGGTCAAACAGATAATAATACGAATTCTATCTCTAATATTAGTGATACTATATCAAATTCTATTTCAAACATAAAAAACACAGTAGAAGAAAAAACACCAGATTTTATTACAAAACCGATTAATTCTACAACAAATGTATTAGAAGAATTTAGACAAAATGCAAATATAACATCTGACATTAAAAAAGAAGAAATAAAAAAAGAAATAGAATCTTTATATAGTACGAAAGATATATCAGATAAAAAAGTTATTTTAGATTCTAAATCTTCGCTAGATTCAAAGACAACATTACCAACTTATATTATAAAACCATTCAAATATGTAGAATTATTCTTTCTTACTATATTCTCATATATAACTAACAATAAAATTATATTTTATGGAGTTTTTATTGTTTTAGTTTTCTTTATCTTACGTTTTATTTGGAAAAAAATATTTTAAAATAAAGTTTGTATTTTTAATTTAAGTGTGTAAAATAGGGTTATGATACTCAGAATTTTTTCTTTACTATTTTTACTAATATCAGTACTTTTTTGGCCTTTTTGGGTTTCTATTATATTAGGTCTAATAGGTATTATATATTTTTCTAAATATTGGGAATCTATTATTTTATTTCTTCTTTCTGATTTACTTTATGGAATTAGAGAAGAAAGATTTTTTAATATTTATTTTATTTCTTTCATTGTTTCACTTTTGACTTTAATAATAATAGAATTCTTAAAAAAGAAACTAAGAATTCAAAATTAAGATGATAAGAAAAATATTAAGTAAACAAAAAATAAAAAATGCTAATTTTTTTGTTGAGCCTGATGAAATTTTTCTTGATTCTAAAAATTTAGAAAATTTTGATCGTCAACAATTTGAAGGACGAATAGAAAAACCGATTTCTAAAAAAACAATTTTTTTTATTGGATTTTTTTTCTTATTATTTTTAGTAATATTTTCAACAAGACTTGGATATCTTCAAATACAAAAAGGAGAAATTTATTTAAATAGAAGTGAAAACAATGTATTAGAAAAACAAATTATTTTTAGTGATAGGGGAATCATTTATGATAGAAATAAAGTAGAACTCGCTTGGAATAAAAAAGGAGTAAATATGCCCACTACCATACGTACATATTTATCACCAGGATTCTCTCATATATTAGGATATGTAAGTTATCCAATGCAAGATAAATCAGGTAATTTTTGGCAAAGTGAATTTATAGGTAAGGATGGTCTTGAAAAACAATATAATATATCATTAATAGGTCAAAATGGTTCAAAAATAGTTGAAATAGATGCACGGAAAGAGATTCATTCAGAAAATATAGTAAATGCACCTATACGTGGTAAAGACTTAGTGACAACTATTGATTCACGTATTCAAAAAGAATTATACACATTAATTAAAAACTTGTCTCAAAGTAATTCTTTTTCTGGTGGTGCTGGTATATTAATCAATGTTAAAAATGGAGAAATATTATCTGCTGTTAGTTTTCCTGAATATGATTCAGAAGTACTTTCATTAGGAAAAGATGTAAAAATAATTGGAGATTATTTTAAAGATAAAAGAAAAGTATTTCTAGATAGAACTATATCAGGTCTGTATACACCTGGCTCTATTGTAAAACCATTTTTTGCTATTGGAGCATTAGCAGAAGGAGTTATTGATCCATATAAAAAAATATTATCTACGGGCTCTATCTCAATACCAAATCCATATTTAAAAGATCAAAAAACAGTTTTTAAAGATTGGAAAGCTCATGGATGGGTAGATATGCGAGATGCTTTAGCTGTATCAAGTGATGTATATTTTTATGAAATCGGTGGGGGATTTGAAGGTCAAAAGGGTATAGGTATAAGTAATATAGAAAAATATGCAATACTTTTTGGTATTGGAGAAAAAACTGGTATTGATTTACCAGATGAAAAAGGTGGAGTTATTCCTAGTCCTTTATGGAAAATAGAAAATTTCAAAGGTGAACAGTGGCGTATTGGAGATACTTATCATACTGTTATAGGGCAATATGGATTTCAAGTGACTCCTATGGAGATGACACGTGCTATTTCTTCTATAGCAAATTATGGCATGCTAATAACTCCACATTATATTTTAGGAGATATAGAAAAAGAAAAAATTATAGAAAAAATAGATCTTAAAAAAGAATATTTTGATGTCGTCCATGAAGGTATGAGGCAAGGTGTATTATCAGGAACTTCAATATTATTAAATGTTCCTTATGTAAAAGTTGCTTCTAAGACTGGTACAGCACAATTAGGTATAAATAAAAATAAGGTTAATTCATGGATTGTTGGATTTTTTCCATATGAAAACCCACAATATGCATTTACTATAATGATGGAAGCTGGACCTTCTACAAATGGAGTCGGTGCATCATCTATAATGCGTCAACTTTTAGATTGGATGTCTATAAATACACCAGAATACTTTAAATAAACCCACACACCTATTCTCTTATAACTTTTTGTTATGTTAACCAAGAAAATAGAGACAAAAAAGAACATAAAAAATCCTTCTTTCTTTTTTTATTTTTTAAAAAGTAGAACAATAAGAGAATAGGTGTGTGGGTAAATCAAGTTGCGTTTCTAAGTTATCATGAAGTATAATAAACGTATGAGTAAAATAAAAATAATTTTGATTTTAGGTATTTGGGTAGCAATATTACCATATTTAGGTTTTCCATATTCATTTAAAAATATATTATTTTCAATAACTGGCCTAGTGTTTATCAGTATTGGTTATCTCTTATATAGAGAACAAATAATAGAAGGTAAAATAGAAAAAAAAACCTTTGATAATTTTTCTGAAAATAATAATTTTGAAGAAATAAAAATAGGGAAAGAATATACTAATGAAGATAATAAAGAACAAATTTAAATATACAAACATGTTAAAATATTTTGAAACAAGACGTGCTGGATCCACTATATTGCTTTTAGTTGTTTTTTTTGGTTTAGGTATTTATATAGGATTTCAACAAAGACCAGAAATAAACAAAGTTGTTAACATTCTAAATAAAGAAACTTTGGTTTCAACACAAACAGATTTTTCTCCATTTTGGAAAGTTTGGAATAATATAAATGAAAAATATCCAAATGCTAACAAGACTAGTGACCAAGATAAAGTTTATGGTGCAATTTCAGGTCTTGTTGGTTCTTTAAATGATCCATATAGTGTATTCTTTGGTCCAGAAGAAGCAAAAATGTTTGAAGAAGATATTCAAGGTAATTTTAGTGGAGTTGGTATGGAAGTCGGTATAAAAGATAAAATATTAACAGTTATAGCTCCATTAAAAGATACACCAGCATATAAAGCCAATATAAAATCAGGTGATAAAATTCTTAAAATTGATGATGTTATGACATCTAGTTTGAGTATAGATAAAGCGATAAAATTAATTAGAGGAGATGTAGGCACCACTGTGACACTCACTATTTTTCACGATGGAGATAAAGAACCAAAAGAAATTAAAATAATAAGAAATACTATAAATATACCTACACTTGACACAGAATTAAGAAAAGATGGAATTTTTGTAATTAAACTTTATAGTTTCTCTGCTAATTCTGCAGAGTTATTTCGTAACGCTCTTAAAGAATTTTCTCTTACAAAAACAGATAAATTATTACTTGATTTAAGAGGTAATCCTGGAGGATATTTAGACTCAGCTGTGAGTATGGCTAGCTGGTTTTTAGATAGTGGCAAAACTGTTGTGATAGAAGATTATGGGAATAATATAAAACCAAAGATATATAGAAGTCAGGGATATAATATTTTTAGTGATAAATTAAAATTTGCAATACTTATAGATAGTGGTTCTGCATCAGCTTCTGAAATTTTGGCTGGAGCAATGCAAGATTATAAAAAAGCTTTTCTAGTTGGAGATAAAAGTTATGGAAAAGGTTCTGTGCAAGAAGTTGTAAAAGTTACACCAGGCACTTTATTAAAGATTACAGTAGCTAAATGGTTAACACCAAAAGGTAATTCTATATCAGAAAAAGGATTGACTCCAGACTATGAAGTACTTTTTACAAAAAAAGATATTGAAGATAAAAAAGATGTTCAATTAAATAAAGCAATAGAATTATTAACTAAGTAAAGTATAAATAATATGAATCCCGTTAGAAGTTAACTTTCGGGTATAAATTATAAAAATTAATTAAAGTAACCTAATAATATTTTAAATAAAGTAATATTAGGATAAATTCTAAACGGGATGAAAGTAATTTTTTTGCAAGATGTACCAAAAGTAGGTAAAAAATATGATATAAAAGAAGTAAATGATGGTTATGCTTTAAATTTTTTATTTCCTAAAAAATGGGCTACACTTGCAACTCTAAAAGCTACAGAAGAAGTAGAAAGACATAAAAAAGAAATAGTGATTGAAAGGGAAGTGCAAGAAGATCTTTTAATTAAAAATTTAGAAGAAATAAAAGGTAAAACTATTACAATAAAAGCAAAAACTGATGAAAAAGGTCATCTTTTTTCTGGAATTCATGAAAAAACATTAGTAGATGTAATGGAAAAAGAATATCATATACAAATAGATGAAAAATTTATTGTCTTAGAAAAACAAATAAAAGAAATAGGAAAGTTTGAAATTCCAATTCTTATAAAAAATAAAAAATCTTCATTTAAATTAATTGTTGAGAAGATTTAAATACTGGTGGTATATATTTAAGTTTAAAAATGGTAATATGTAAGTATGGTAGTGGCAGAAAGAAAAATACTTTCAATAGTTAAAAATAAACCATATTTTATGGAAGGTAATTTTGTGTTGTATCATGGAGATTGTTTAAATATTTTAAGTCAATTACCAGATAATTCTGTAGATATGATTTTTGCAGATCCTCCTTACAATCTTTCAAATGGAGGATTTACTGTTCATGCTGGTCGTATGGTAAGCGTAGATAAAGGTCTATGGGATGTAAGTAAAGGTTTTCTAGACGACTACGAATTTCATTATCGCTGGCTTGAGGCTTGTAAAAGAGTTTTAAAACCAAATGGAACACTTTGGGTTAGTGGTACGTATCATTCAATTTATCAATGTGGTCATGCTTTGCAATCACTCGGTTATCATATTCTAAATGATATATCTTGGTTTAAACCAAATGCCTCACCAAATTTAAGCTGTCGCTTTTTTACTGCTAGCCATGAAACAATAATTTGGGCGAGAAAAGAAAAGAAAGCAAAACATACTTTTAATTATCAAGAAATGAAAGAAGGAAACTGGCCAGAAGATCAATTAAAAAAACCCGGTCTCCAGATGAGGTCAGTATGGTCTATGGGAACCCCAAAACCAACAGAAAAGAAATATGGAAAACATCCAACACAAAAACCATTAGACTTATTAAAACGCATTGTTCTATCCAGCACAAATAAAGGCGATGTAATTCTTGATCCTTTTACAGGTAGTTCTACCACAGGCATAGCATCTGCAATGCACGGTAGAAAATTTATTGGTATTGATATGGAAAAAAATTATTTAGAATTATCAATTAAGCGTTTTAATGATTTAAAAAAAATAATATGATTAACAATGGAAAGGGTGGAGGAAATACAATAACAGGACTTAATTTTGAAAAAGAAACAGATATTCTTGAACTTTTACGATCAAAGAAAGGTTATACAGTAAAAGATGGTATTATTTATTACAACGAAAAAGAAGTAGCCAAAAGTTTTAAAAAGAATGCTTTGTATAAATTTCTTGAATCTAAAAAAGTCGATTACAAAAAGATTCTTTCAAAAAAATTATTACCAGATGAAGCTATTTATGTAATAATAAATAACACACTTTTTATAATTGAAGTTAAATTTCAAAAAGTCGCTGGGTCTGTTGACGAAAAATTACAGACTTGCGATTTTAAAAGAAAACAATACGCGAAATTAATGGCGCCTCTAAACATAGAAGTTGAATATATTTATATATTAAGTGATTGGTTTAGGCATGCTTCTTATAAAGATGTTTGCGATTATATAATATCTGTAGGATGCCAATATTATTTTAAATATTTACCATTACAAAAATTAGGTTTACCTGTACATTTATAAGAAAATCATGGAAAATTTATTAGATTCAATACGAA
>PFOY01000031.1 GCA_002792755.1 Candidatus Nomurabacteria bacterium CG_4_10_14_0_2_um_filter_30_12 | reverse complement strand
ACTTAATACTACGGGAATGACTAAAGGTCTTTTTGCAGTTTTTTGAAATAAGAATTTTGAAACTGTTTCTCCTAGATTAGATTTTATGTAATCTAAGTCAACTTGATTATTTTTTATTACGACATCGTCTACTCCCTTTTTTATAATAATTCGTACTTGGCGTAATAATTCTTGATTTTCTTTTAAATATACAAATCCACGTGATATTAAATCTGGAGATTTTTTTAGTTTTCCTGTTTTTTGATCAACAAGTGCTATTATGACAAACATTCCATCTTGTGCTAGCATTTGTCTATCTCTTATTACGACATCTTGTACATCGCTTATAGCGAGTCCATCTACCATCATTGGTGCTGAAGGTGCTTTTTCTTTACGTAGAGTCATTTTTTCTCCATCAGAAGATATTTCAATAATAGAACCGTTATCTGGGACTATTATTTTTTCTTCTAGTATTCCGACTTCTATTGCTAATTCTTTATGAAGTTCTAACATAAAATGATTGCCATGAATTGGGATAAAGAATTTAGGATGTGTTTTTTTATGAAGCCATCTTATGTCTTCTTTATTTCCATGTCCAGTAGCATGAACAAAATCTTCACCAGCTGTTCTATAACTTATTATTTTTACACCTTGACGAGATAAATTATCTTTTATTCGTTGAACTTTTATTTCGTTTCCAGGTACAACAGAAGATGAAAGTATTATTGTATCTCCTTTTTTAATTGAGAATTTTGTATGAGATTTATTTGCTGCTCTACTTAATGCTGCGAATTCTTCACCTTGAGATCCTGTCATAAGTATTACAACTTTATTTGGGGGATATTTATCAGCTTCTTCTATTGGTATTATGGTGTCTTTTTTGGGTTTAAAATATCCAGCCTCTATCGCTACTTCTATATTTGTTTTCATTGAACGTCCATCAATGGCAATCTTCTTTCCTAAATTTTCAGCGACTTTTACTACATGTGTTAATCGTGTGATATGTGAAGCGAATGCAGCTATTATAATACGTCCACTTACTTTTTTTATTAGGTTTTCTAGTCCTTGATGTACTTTTATTTCAGGTAATGAAAAACCCTCGTTTTCAATATTTGTAGAGTCAGTCATTAATAAAAGAACTTTTGCTTTATCAAAAATTGAATATTCTTTTTCTTCTTCATTTGATACTATTCCGTCTACTTGATCTAATTTATAGTCTCCTGGAGTTACTATCCAACCATTTTTGGTTTCTATTATTATACCAATTGAGTCTGGAATAGTGTGTGTGACACCAAAAAATCTGATTTTTATTTTACCACAAATTACTGTATCATCTTTTTCTACAATGTTTTCTTTCATTGTTGCTAATTGTGGAAATTCTGCTTGACGTTTTCTCATTAACAACATAGAAAGATTACGAGAATATACTGGAGGATTTCCTATGCGTGATAGTACGAGAGGTACACCCCCTATATGGTCTAGATGTCCATGAGTTATAAAAAGTCCTCGTATTTTATCTTTATGTTCTTCAAGATAAGTTGTATTAGGAATAACATAATCAACTCCAGGTGTATCTTCATTAGAAAAATGCATACCAGCATCAATTAATATAATATCATTACCTATTTCTATTGCTGTCATATTTTTTCCTATTTCTTCTACTCCACCGAGTGGAATGATACGTATTACTCCTTCTTCAGGTGGTGGAATTTTGTTTTCACTTATATTTTTATATTTGTTTTTATTACTAAAAGAACGATTTCCACCTATTTGTTTTCCATAATTTTTCTTTCTGTATTGATAAGTAGAACTTTTTATAAGTTTTCTTTTTTCTCCATTCTTATTTTCAATTTTTATTTTCTGTAAATGGGGGTTTGTAATTATTTTGTTTTCTTTTTTCTCTTCCATCATGACAGAGCTAAAAGATAGTCTGGTTTTTTTCATTTTGTTTTTTTTATTATTAATAATTAATAGTTAGTTTTTCCGCTATAGGCGGATCAGCTCATTAGTCTTATAACCTCAGAGTTGATAACCTATAGCTGGTATTCGGAAAATATTTTCCAAACATTATCTGTTTTAGTATACCATAAATATGAACCTAGGAATCTATCACTAGGTGTAGTAATGTGATTCATTGAAAACCCTTGAAGATTCTTTGATATTACATATATAAAGTTTGGACTATATAAAAATACTGCTGGCATATCTTTTTTTATTTTGTTTTCAAATTGAGCATATTTCTTAATTCTTGATTTTTCGTCGATTGTAATAAATGCATCTTCTAATATTTTATCTACATTAGCATTTGTATATATAGCTACATTAAGCCCTGGATCTTTTCTTTGTGATGAATGCCAGAAGGCGAATAAATCAGATTCATGGTTTATAATTTGTCCAAAAAGCAATGTATCATATTTGCGTGGTCGTATGACTCCTTGATTTAAGTTTCCGATTTCAAAAGTTTTTATAATGACTTTCATTCCGATGTTTTCTAAATTTTGTTTTATTAATTCTGCAGATTTTGAAAGTTCTGGAGCATTACCTGTTGAAATAGAAAATTCTAGGCTTGTTGTTGTTTTTTTACCTTTTACTGTTGTTGTTTTTTGTAAAAATCCATTTTCATCTTTTTTCCAACCATCTTTTGCTAATATACTTTCTGCCTTTTTTACATTTTCAGCATAAGTCATAGTATCTTCTTTGTTTAGTTTTTGATAATTTATCATGTTTGGTGGTATTGGGTCATTAGTAACGACACCATATCCTAAAAGGACGTCATTAATAATATTATCTTTGTTTACCGCTAGGTCTATCGCTTTTATGATATTTTTATCAGTAAAAATTTGATTTTGATTTTGGTTAAAAAATAATCCAAACACTCTTGGAAGTGTTAAAGATTCTATACGATATCCTTTTTCTTCTAATATTTTTGCATTTGATGGAGTTATAGAACTTATCTGATCTACTTCTCCTTTTGTAAGAGCAGATATTTGGTCTTCTTCATTTGGATAAAAATGTAATGTTATATTTTTGATATATGGTTCATTAAAATTAAATTCTTTAAAAGAAACTAGATCATAATAATCTATTAATCCTATTGATTGTTTGCTTACTTTGTTTACTTTATATGGTCCAGATCCTATTGGTTGTGTATTTATATCATTTAATTCTATAGGGGAAATATTCCATAAATATGATGGCATTATGCCAAGAGTTGTATTTTCTAGAAATGATGAATATGGCTGTTTTAATGTGAATTTAATAGTTTTTTCATCTATTTTAGAGATAGTTATACCTTCCCAATTTCCTTTTTTGGGACTTTTAATTATGGGATCTTTTATTTTGTTTATAGTAAAAATTATATCATCCGCAGTAACAGGTTTTTTATCATGAAAATAAATTTTATCTTTTAATGTAAATGTATACACTAGATTATCTTTTGATACTTCATATTTAAGAGCTAGGTCTGGTGTGAGGCTACCATCAGAATTTTTCCTCATTAATCCAGAATAAATTAATGATACAAGGTCTTGATCTGCTATGGAATTTGCAAGTATTGGATTTATAAAACGTGGAGTACCGACTATTCCTTCAGTTATGGATCCTCCTTTCATTGCTACACTTACCATAAATGATTTATTTATATTTTCAAGTATCATTAATGTGCTTATGATTAGAATAGCTACGAACCCTAGAAAAACAAAATATTCTCTTTTTGAGAAATGAGAGATAGCTTTTTTTATTTCATTTTTAGGAGGTAATAAGTTTAATATATAACTATAAAAATTTTTCATAAGACTAAAAATTTAACGTTAAATTTACCTTAGAGTAAACCTAGAAGAGTTACACAGTCTTTATCATTATTGCGAGTAGTGCAGATAAGGTAAAAAGAATCGCACAAACGATAGATAATATAAAAAGAAAATATTCAAAACCACGACGTGTGTGATGAAAGGCATCAGCATCACTTCCTCCTAGCGCACCACCAAGACCTGCTGCAGATTGTTGCAGTAGGATTGCTGTAACTAATATTACAGAAAGTATAATTTGCGCATAAGGTAATATTGTAGCCACTAATTCCATGAAAACAGTATTGCATAATTTGAACTAAAATACAACCCCTCCTAATTTTCCATTGTCAGAGGAAGAACCGTAATTGAAGTCCCCATGATAAGGGGGATATAGGGGGTTGTATTTTTTATCTTTAATTTTGTATAATATAAATTATGTCACAACAAAAAATATCATCTTTAAGTAAAGAACTTCAGGGGAAAATTTTTATGGGAGAAAGGGATTATAAACCTGATCCTAAAACACCTATTACTAATTGGCTTGTTAACACAAAAAGGCATTGTAATGGAGGTAAAACTGTAAACGCAGGTCTTTGGCTTAAAAAACACACTGACAATGGAGGTAAGATATTTTTAACTATGTCAGGAGCAGGCTCTTCTTTTCAACAAGGTATTATGATATCTGAACTTATAAGAGCGGGGAAGATTGCAGCTATTTCTGTGACAGGTGCTAACTTGGAAGAAAGTTTATATAGACTTGTAGCAAATAGTCATTATGCTTATATACCAGACTATGTTGAATTAACTAGGCAAGAAGAAAAAGAATTAGCCAGAGCAGGACTTCGAAGGATTACAGATACATTTTTGCCAGAAGATGAATCGGTTAGAGTAGTTTTACCAGAATTAGAAAAATTATGGCGTGAAGCTGAAGAAAATAATAAACCTCTTTTGTGGCATGAATATTTTTTCCAACTTTTTGAAAGAAAACTTATAACTTTTGATCCGACTGCTGATCCTCTTGATTGTTGGTTGTATCAAGCATATTTAAATAAAATTCCAGTTTTTGTTCCTGGAGTAGAAGATTCAACAATGGGAAATATTTTTACTCAAGCATCTTATGATGGTGATCATCCTATATTATCTAAATATAAATTAGAGAAACCTATTAGTTTAGAAATAGTTCATCATTCATTTCGTTATATGCATCGATTAGCAGAATGGTATATGGATAATACAAAAGAAAAAGGTTTAGCATTCTTGCAATTGGGTGGAGGTATAGCTGCGGATTTTCCTATTTGTGTAGTTCCTCATATTAAAAAAGATTTCTTAGCTTTTGAGACAGAGGAAGTGCAAGAAAAGATAGTACGTTCATGGGCAGGGTTTATTGAGATTCATTCTTCACCAATGAGTTTTGGTTCATACTCAGGAGCTGGTTTTAAAGAAAAAATAACGTGGGAGAAATTTGAAGTTGATGCTTTTGGAGAACAAATATTTGGTGATTATACAGAGCATTTTCCAGATATAGCTGCTATCATTTTAGGTAAATAAAAAATAATTTTAAATAGATATACTTTGCAAGTAAAATAGTATATTATTATAAAATATGAAAAAAGTAGTTAAAAAAGAAAAGACTGTTTACACAACTTCAGAAATGAAGAGATATTTAGGTGCACTTAATGAAACTATAAATGAACATTTAAAAGGAATTAAAGAGGGTTTTATAGTTGTAAATAGAAAAATTGATAATATTACAAAAACCTTAGATTCACATACAGAAATGATAGGTACTTTAATGGAAGATACTACAATTCTTAAAGAAGATATGCAAATTGTGAAAAAAGAATTAAAGAAAAAAGTTGATTATGATGAATTTCTTTCTTTGGTAAGAAGAGTCCAAAAAATAGAGTCAAAAATCTAATTAGTTTTAATTGTGGATAACTATCTTGATATTTCTGTAGGGGGGGGTATACTTGTAGTGTTTTTTATTGTGTAATTTAGTGTTCATCTATTATTATGTATTATAAGGCCGAATTTTAATGTTTTTTATTATAAATTATTAACTTGTCCGCTTATGGCGGGAAATTATGAAAAAATATATTTTAAGTTTGTTTATGGTTTTTGTTTTAGGTTTTCTTTTATCACCAGCATTTTCTTTTGCTCAAGTAGGGGATGTTGATCCTAATCCTACAACATCAAGTTGTATGATTTTAGAAAATAGTAATATTAGATATAAAGCACGAGATCTTAATACAAATAAAGAAGTTTCAACACTTCAAGATTTTTTGCAATCTAATGGGTATCTAAATTCTGAACAAACTGGTTATTTTGGATTGCTTACACGAAAAGCAGTAAAAAGTTTTCAGAAAGCTAATAATATTAGTCCTACAGGATATGTCGGACCAGTTACGAAAGCAAAAATAAAAGCTTTGAGTTGTGATGGATATATTTCAAATTCTGATTTAATTTCTTTTTCTATATTACCTAATCAAAAAGTTTCAGGCAAAATGAAAGCTGTTGGTCAATTAAAAGGCGGATATTTCTTTGAAGGTAATTTGCCTATTTCTATTCTCGATGCAAATAAACAAAAAACTTCTTATGGACCTGGATATGGTCAAGCAACCTCAGATTCATATACTTCTGGACCAGTATCATTTGAAGTTAATTTTGATTTTAGTACAATACCGGTTGGAAATTATTATATTAAAATGACCCAGAATGATCCACGTAATATTGAAGAAAGAAAAGGTGCTGTTCCAAAAGAAATTTTTATTCCAATAATTGTTGTAAAGAGTGTTTCAATTCCTTCCATCACTGTTCTTTCACCGAATGGAGGAGAAGTATATACTGCTGGGCAGCAGATTACAGTAAGATGGAAAACTTCAAATATTAGTAGTAATGCCAAAGTATATATAGAAATTTATAATCCAGTGTCTACTGCTCTACCTTTAGTAGATTCTATTGACGGTATCAAAAACGATGGATTAGAAACAGTTGCTCTATCTGACCCTAATATTATAAACGGACAATATGAACTTCGTATGTATGTGAATGAAGCTCTGTATGGCGAACTCGCACGTGATTTTTCTGATAATTTATTTACTATCAATTCTTCCACCACCAGTGGTCCCGTCATCTCCGGCGTCTCTGGTCCACAAACATTAAATGTAAATCAGACAGGTACTTGGACAGTTACAGCTTCGGATCCAAGCAATGGGAATCTCTCATATTCTGTGGTTTGGGGAGATGAAGGAATGTATCCAGCACCAACAGCAATGCCTCGATATGATAATACTTATCAAACAGCAACATTTACTCATAGCTACTCAAAATCAGGAATATATTCTCCTAAATTTACAGTTACTAATGATAAAGGTGGAAGTGCGAATACTAGTTTGAGTGTGAATGTGGGTGGAGTAGTTTCTATTCCGACTTTTAGTGTAATGCTTGATCCTTCAACTCCTCTTGAGCAAACTATTACTGCTGGTCAAAATGATGTAACTTTTACTAAAATAAAAATTATTGCAGGTTCGCAAGACTTAAATAATTTAAGTGGGATTCAAATAGCTACTCCTGGTATGAGTAATTCTCTAGTTTTTAGTAACTTAAAAATTTATGATGGTAATGTACAAATCGGAGCTACTTCTTCTAATTTTGTTTATAACGGAAGTTATAATTATGTATGGATTTATTTAAATAATCATGAATTATCAATTCCTGCTAATACTTCTAAGATTTTATCTATAAAAGCTGATATTCCTTCTAATATTAATAATTATGCTCGTATTGGAATAGCAGGTTGGAATTTTGATGCTCCAGGTGCTTTACGAACTGATTCCTTAGGAATTGTATATGGTAACGTATTTAATATTGTTGGCTCATCTATTACCGTTCTTTCACCAAATGGGGGAGAGAGTTATGTCGCTGGGCAACAAGTCAGAGTAAGTTGGAAGACTAATCCTTACAAAGAAGGAAATAATATTTGGATTAGTTTACATGGAGTTACAGAATATATTGATTTAGTCACAAAACATACTGCTAATGATGGAAATGAGATTGTTATTATTCCAAGTAATGTTAAATCTGGTAGTTATAAAATGACTGTAGCTATTTTTGGTGTAGTATCAAATACTGATACTGGAGCAATAGAAAATGATTCTCGTTCATTCACAATCACTGCTCCAGTAGTTAAAGATACAAACTCTGTTTCATTAAATTCTGCTCTAAAATTACAATCAGCAAATATTTTAGGTGCTCTTGATGATTCTAGTGACCAGAAAAAATCTGAAGCAAAATTAGATACAAGTGTAGATAATTCACAAGGATTAATTTGTGGAGAATTTACTATGACTTTGAAAAAAGGAATGAAAAATGAAGGAGTTAAATGTCTTCAAAAGATGCTTAACAAAAAAGGTTTTAAAGTTGAAGGAGTAAAAGATGGTAAGGAAACAAATTATTTTGGTTCTGCTACATTAGCTGCTTTTAAGAAATTTCAAGCAAGTAAGAATTTAGAAATAGATGGAGTATTTGGACCTATTTCTCGTAAAGCTTTAAAAGCTATAGCACAATAATAAAACTCGACTTTTTGATTTATAATTAAATGTTTTGAGTTATCAAAAACATCCTTCTAAATAAAGGGTGTTTTTGATTAAATTTCTGCTTGACACTAGGCTTTGCTTCGTATATACTCTTTTCTAGGCGTCTATCTTTTTTAGATATGGCGTTTTTATTTCAGTAGTCTTTGACAATTGAATAGCCCCCACACTTACTTTTGTGATATTGAATACAATGTACCTTATGGTGTATCATAAAAGTAAGTGTGGGGGTGGAAAAGTACAAGAGCCCCACCACTGCGGGGCAGGTGCAAGTTTGTTTTGTTTTTTTGAGTAATAATTTTCGAGTTAGGATTGAGTACAAAAATTAAAAACATTGCTGTTTTTTGTTTTGTTTCGTTCTAATATAAACCCGTACACTTTTTTTTAAAAGGTGTGGGGGTAAACTTTAGTTAGAGTTTGATCCTAGCTCAGGATGAACGCTGGCGGCGTGGATAAGGCATGCAAGTCGAACGGACTTCATTTTTCCTAAGATGCGATTATATCAAGTCAAAGGTCGTTTGAAGTTAGTGGCGAACGAGGTAGTAATACATAGGAACTTCCCCCAAAGTCGTGAATAATTCGTTGAAAGACGGACTAATACACGATGGTCTCAAAGACGTAAGTCTAAGAGTAAAGACAAGATTAATTTTTTGTGCGCTTTGGGAAAGGCCTATGCGATATCAGCTAGTTGGTAGTGTAATGGACTACCAAGGCTATGACGTTTAGGGGAGGTGAGAGCCTGACCCCCACCGATGGTACTGAGACACGGACCATACACCTACGGGTGGCTGCAGTCGAGAATCTTCCACAATGGACGAAAGTCTGATGGAGCGACGCCGCGTGATTGATGAAGTCCCTCTGGGACGTAAAGATCTTTTATGAGGGAAGAAGTT
>PFOY01000023.1 GCA_002792755.1 Candidatus Nomurabacteria bacterium CG_4_10_14_0_2_um_filter_30_12 | reverse complement strand
GATAAACTTTTAAAATCTCTTTAGTAGCTTTATCTGTTTGACCTTTTTTAATTTGATTAACTAAACAATACCCTAAATGCCCTTCCATAAGCTTATCTTCTACTCCAGAAAGAGCCTGTTTGATAGCAGACGTTTGAGTAATGATATCAATACAATAGATATCATTTTGGAGCATATTTTGAAGTCCTCTCACTTGTCCTTCAATTATTTTTAATCTGCGAATAAGTTTTTGTTTATCATTATGCATAAAAAGAGTATATACCCCCTAGGGGGTATAGTCAAATAAATATGTGTAAAACTTTCACTACCCTTTTAATATAAAGGCTTTATATTTTTATTTTCTAATTTTAGCAATTATTTGATGGCAAGTTCCTATATTATTATCATAAATAACATTTTCATTTGTATATACTTGTTCTAATACTTCTTTTTTATAATTTTCACATAATACTTCACCTTGAGGTGGACAAACATATAATTCACAAGAATCTATTAATAAAAAATCTGCATTTAAACGATCTCGTTCATATATATTCTTAAAAAATTCCCAACGATCATATGCTGGTATAATTCTTACTGGAGAATATACAACTACCATGGGAGATGAAGTGATTACTGTCTTACCATCTTCTTTATTTAAAAAAAAATAAAAATTCTTAAAAGATTCTGAAACACTTTTTGATTGCACAAAAAAAGTCATATTATTAAAAGTAATAACAATTAATAAAACTATTAAAATAAAGATAAATTTTTTATATTTTTTATAAAAATAACTTAATGAAATACCAGACAATAAAGAAAGTGCAGGAAAAATAGTCACAATATAACGTATTTCTTTATGTGTCTCATTAACAAAATAAATAAAAAATACAATTATCCATGTAAAAAGAATATAAATAATATATCTTTTTTCTGAAAAGAATTTAAAGAAAAATGACATAAATATAGTAATAATAGAAAATATAAATAATGGATTTTGTAAAAATATAATATTCTCATAAAATCCAAATGCTCTTTTATATATCCAAATAGAACCACTTATCACATCAATACCTGCTATTAATGGAGAAAATAAGTCACCATAAAAAAAATAATTAGAAAAAAGATATAAAAATACAATACTTAAAAACCCAATTGAAAAATAAAATAATTTATTTAAAAATTGCCTCCAAAAATTTTTATCTTTCCAATTAAAATAAAATAAACTCAAACCAAAAACTAAAGCAAGTAATCCATAAGGAAAACGTGCCAAAAAACATATACCAACTAATAATCCTGATGTAAAATAATATTCTCTTACAAAGAAAAAATATAAAACTAATAAACTAAAAAATACACCAAATACTTCTGTCATTGGTGTATTGCTAAAACTAAAAAATATGGTCGATACACCAAGTGCAATACTTGCAAAAACTCCAATAAAAGGTCCTATTTTCTCACCTATCTTATATATCAACCATAAAGATAGAATACTAGCTAAAAATGTTAAAAACTGGGCCCATATTATAATTGGCAAGCTAATATATCCTCCTATGGAAAACAAAATAGGTAAAACAGGCGGACGAAAATATTCCCATAACCCTATTTTACCAAATGAAAGCATATACTCAGCCATACCAATATATACAGATGCATCCCATGCTATTTTTGTAGGAAATAATAAATATATCAAACGAGCAATAATTAATATTAAAAATACTATAACAAATAACCCTTTTGGTGTATTAAAACAATTCTTTATTCTCTTATTAAGAGATATATAACCAAATAAATTTTGTAAATAGAAAATTATTTCTTTTGCTCCAGCTTTACTCTTCCCTACTGTACGATTTGTAAAAATAATAGGAATTTCAACTATATTTTTATAATCTAATTTAATTAATAACTCAAGTAAAATTTTAAAACCTTTTGGATTTATTATTTTATCTTTAATCAGCTCCTTCTTAAACATAAAAAATCCAGACATTGGATCTTTAACATTAGTAAAAACTTTCGCTAATATAATAGCTCCTCTAGATAATATCTTTCTATATAAATTCCAACCTTCTATTTTCCCACCCTTAACATACCTACTCCCTACAACAAAATCAGCACCATTTATAATCTCTTTATACATTTCACTAATTTTAAAAACAGGGTGACTCAAATCAGCATCAATAACTCCCAAAATATCACCACCAGCAATATTAAATCCTTCTAAAACAGCAGAAGAAAGACCAAGTTTACCAGATCTATGAATAACTTTTAAATTAAAATATTCTATTTTTAATTTTTCTAAAATTTGTCCTGTCCCATCTGGAGAATTATCATCAACAACAATAATCTCATTATCAATTTTATTTTTTAAAAATTCTTCTTTTAATTTTAAAAGAAGATCATATATGTTATCTTTTTCATTATAAGTAGGAATTATTAAACTAATTTTCATGTTTTAAGGATTCTTTTTTGTAGTAGTTTCTTTTACTGTTTTATCTGTTTCCAATTTTATCTCTTGAAGTTTAAAAGATTGTTTTACCCTAGACTCAAGCTCATCCATATCATGAAAACCAGTCAATACATCTTCATCTATAACAAGTGCTGGTAGCTTCGTACTTTCTATTTTATAAATTTGAAGCATTGCTTTTACTGCTGATAAATCAATACTATAATCAAAAGAATATACACGAAGTTCTGGATATTTCTCTTTAAGTGCTGAAAGTACCAAGCCTTCTTTTTCACATTCAGTACAATCTCCTGGTATAGTATAAAAATAAAGAATAAATGCAGCTTTTGTTTTACAACGTTCCGATATCTTTTTAGTCAAAAGATAATCTTTAATTTCAAGAAGAGAATAATATTTTTTCAAATAAGAAACTGTATCAGTCATACCAAGATTCTCTTGTCCCCATTCTAATTTACGTCCAAGCTCACCAAGCTCACCAGAGAGGACAGAATCAGAAATATTTTTACAGGAAAGTTCTGAGAGTAATGAAAACTGAGTTTCAGAAGAAAGAATATCAATAGATATTTTATCTTGAATCAATTTCAATTGATCAATCTTTTTATTACCAAAATAATTACTAATATAACTAGCACTCAAAAAAAGCCCAACAGTAAATAAAAAGACAATTAAATATTTTTTCCAATCAAAAATCATATTATAAAGATACTCGTTCCATTTGCCAACTCGATTCTTTCTTAAAAATGGCATTCCAAAAAGATCTTATTATCCAAAAAGGTGCAAAAAAACCATAAAAAGGTACCAAATACAAGACCTCGAATGGAAACCCTGGTTTTCCCTCTGTCATCTTTTTACCAATAAAAATAGCAATAATTAACAAAATATAAGTAAAAATAGTCATAAACAAAAGGGTTTTTGTATTTATAAAGAAAAAATCAAACTTAAAGATACCAAAACTCGCAGACATACCAATAGTTTTTATCTCAAGTATTTTTTTTGAAATAAAAGATACAAAATTAGCTACCAATAAAACAAACATCACTATAACACCAGAAAAAGAAATAATTCCAGAAGGAAGAGTCAAAAAACCTAGATTACCAAATTTCTTTTTAAAAAAAAGATCACGATAATCTATCATATTTCTAAAAAAACCATAAGTCCAACGAACACGTTGTTGGTATAATCTCGAAATTGTCTTAGGTACTGAAGTATAAACATATGCATCTGAACAATTTTCTATTTTATAACCATGTTTATGCATACGAAGAGCTATCTCTTGATCTTCTGTATTGTGTGCATGTCTATAAGGACCTATCTCATCAAATACTTTCTTTTTAAAAATAGCAAATGGTCCTGGCGTCACATGTATAGCATTTAAAAAAGAAAACATTTTCTTATTAAAAACAATCAAATCATACTCTGCTTTCTGAACTTTTTCTACTATATTTTTTGAAGAAGTAACCAATATAGATGGTATAACAGCAGATACACTTTCATCTTTAGAAAAAGTATTCATAATACGTTTCAAAGCCTGAGGATGAACTAATGAGTCAGAATCTAGACATCCAACAAAAGGAGTCTCTGTATATTTAAGTCCTAAATTTTGAGCAGTATGTTTACCACCATTTTCTTTTTTTATAACCTTTATATTATTTCTACCTTCAAATCGTTTAAGAATAGAAAAAGTATCATCAGTACTTCCATCATCAATCAATATTAAATGAAGTTTATCTTTTGGATAATCAAGCTCAAGTAAAGAATGAACTGTACGAAAAATAGTTTTTTCTTCGTTATAACAAGGAACTACTACTGTCACTCCAGGATATTTTTCAAGTTCTAAATGCAAAGTATTTACAACTATCTTTTTCCTATTTTCAAGAAAAGTAATCAATAAAAAGACCTGTAAATAAACAGAAAAAAATGTCGCTATATAAAACACCACATTTGAAATTGAATCCATATTATATTAAAATAATATAACAATTTTAGGATAAAAGCAAACCCAACTATAACCTAAATCATAGTTGGGAAAAGCTCTTTTAAAAATACTAAATTACATACTTGCTTCTGTCTTTGGAGCTTCATTTGGAGCACAAGAAGCACAAGAAGCACAAACACCATCCATACATTTACCACATTTACAACCAAAGGCAAGCATAATAGC
The DNA here is from genome assembly GCA_002792755.1 of Candidatus Nomurabacteria bacterium CG_4_10_14_0_2_um_filter_30_12. Taxonomy (GTDB): domain Bacteria; phylum Patescibacteriota; class Minisyncoccia; order Phycocordibacterales; family UBA9973; genus UBA9973. The sequence goes on along the minus strand of PFOY01000023.1, from coordinate 27,493 downwards.
TCCGACTCCAACGAGCACATATATAACTGCTTCAAATACAGGAACAGAGCCAAGAATCATATTCACAACATTCCAACCACCTGTAGTTCCTAAAAGCATTCCTAAACCTACCAAACCCAAATTTACTCCACCTATAACTACGAGAACTTTAGCAATCATAGCCATAGTACAAGCACCTTTTTTACAACAATCTTTACACATAATATTAATAAAATAATTTATAATATTTCCCAGCTCAAACGACGATTTAAGCAAGTTTTAATAATAACTTAATAATTATATCATATTCTAATATAAAACAATTAGTCAAAATAATTCTTAAGACGGGCTATTTTTTCATGTTGGCGAAGTTTTTCGTGCACTTTCGCTTCAATCTGACGAATACGTTCACGGGTGACTCCAAACTCTTCTCCTACTCTCTCTAAAGTATGTTGTATACCATCAACAAGTCCATAACGCATTTCAAGAATTTTACATTCTTTTGGATTAAGTTCATTTAAAACTTCACGAATCTGATCAGACAAAATACGTCTAGAAGATTCTTGATCAGGACGTAAAATTTTATCATCGGGAATAAAATTCTCTAATGTTGATTTATCATCATCATCCCCTACTGGCTGTTCGAGAGAAATAGTTTCCTGGCTAATATTTTCAATAACATGAATTTTCTCAACTGGAATACCCATTTCTGTTGCTATCTCTTCTGCTAATGGTTCACGTCCCAAATCTTGACTAAGTCTCCTATAAGTTTGTTTATATTTTGAAATAGTTTCAACCATATGCACTGGTATACGAATAGTTCTACTTTGGTCAGCTAAAGCACGAGTAATAGATTGACGAATCCACCAAGTAGCATATGTAGAAAATTTATATCCTTTTGTCCAATCAAATTTCTCAACTGCCTTAAATAAACCCAAGTTCCCTTCTTGAATCAAATCAAGTAAACTTAAGTTTGCACTTCTTCCTACATATTTTTTAGCTATTGAAACGACTAAACGTAGATTAGCACGTGCTAATAAATTCTTTGCTTCCGGATCACCTAATTCTATACGTTTAGCAAGATCTTTTTCATCAACTGCATGAATCAAAGAATACTGCCCTATCTCTTTTAAATACATTTGAATAGAATCATGCATCGTTGATTTATTAAGGTCCTTATCAGAAACATCATTATCTAAGTTAAGTAAATTTCCACCTTCCAACACATCAATACCAGCAACTGAAAATTTCTCGTATAACTCATCTAAAAAGAAAATATTATTTTCAATATCAGGAAAAGTTTTTAATATTTCATCATATGTAATAAATCCTCTTTTTCGTCCTTTTTCTATAAGACCATCAGAAATATGAGAAAAAGCATCTGCTTTTTTTTCTTTAGCTGTTAATTTTTTTGCAACTTTTGTCTTTAATGCTGATTTTATTATCTTTTTAGAAACTTTTTTTACTATTTTACTTTTTTTGACTGTTTTTTTATTTACTTTATTCTTAGTTTTATAAACTTTCTTTTTTATCTTCTTATTTTTCTTAACTATCTTTTTATTTTTTATTTTCATATTTAAAATTATTTTACCTTATTAACTTAATTACTTTATAACTTTCTACTAATTCTTACGACCATTTTTAATATCTTGTATTTTTTTATTAATCTCATTTATTTTTTTAAAAATTATTATTTCTTCTTCTCTACCTTTTAAATTATATAAATCAACCATATTTTTTGATAATTCCTCTTTAAGATATTCTTCTTCTATATTTAATAGCATCTCATCTATATCTTTTTGTAAATTTTCATTATTTGAATAAAATTCTTCTGCTTCAGAAATTAAATCTTCTTTTATATTTTCATATTTTTCTTTTTCTATTTTTAATATTTTAAAAATTAATTCTGAATCTATTTTTTTATCTTTTTTGTTTTCTTGCCAAAAAGCTATACCTAAAAGTTTACGCTCAATTGAATCTTTTCTTAATTTTTTTTCTACATTTTCTTTTGCAATTTTTACCTCTTCTTTATCATATTTTAATGCAAATTCAACTTTCTTTAAATCTTCTATAAGATCACTAGTAGCAATAGCAGACTTACTACTAATCAATTGAATAAAATGTGATTTTTCGATTGAGCTCTCTATGTCATTTACAAAAGGAAGTAATTTTTCTCTAATTTCCTTATCTATTTTTCTCTCATCAGAAATACTATTTAAAATCCTATCAAGCATAAATTCAATAAAATGTTTTGAATTCTTTATAGAAGTACGCCAAGCATCTTTTCCAACTTTTGAAATTAAATCTGCTGGATCCATTCCTTCTCTTATATTAGCTACTTTAACATCCATCCCTAAATATAAAGCAATCTTAGCAAAACGATTTGAAGCACTTATGCCTGCCTTATCTGCATCATAGGCAAGAACAATATTTTTTGATAATCTAGTAATAAGTCCTAGATTATTTATAATATTTTCTTTTGAGACAAGTGAATCAGTCATAGCTGTCCCAGAAGACGCAACAGTATTTTTAAACCCTGCCTGATGTGACAAAATCAAATCAAATTGTCCTTCAACTAAAATAGAAAAATCATTTTTCCTAATAGAATCTTTTGCTTTATCTATACCAAAAAGAACAGAAGATTTGTTAAATATTGGAGTCTCTGGACTGTTTAAATATTTCGCACTTTTTCCGTCATCTTTAAAAATTCTCCCAGAAAATGCTATAACTCTTCCAGAAGAATCTGAAATCGGAAACATTATCCGTCCACGAAATCTATCATAATATCCCTTCTCTGTTTTTTTAATTAATCCAGCCTTCTCTAACTCGGTATCACTAAAACCTTTTCCTCTAAAAAAAGAATATAATTCTCTCCAGTCATTTTTTACAAAACCAATTCTAAAATCTTTTATACTTTTTTCAGTTAAACCACGAGATTTCAAATACTCTAAAACTTCTTTACCTGCCCCGTAGGAAGCTTGCTTTCCTTTGGGGTTTTCTACTAAATTTTTTTCAAAAAACTTAGTAGCTTCTTCTGTTATTCTATAAAGCCTATCTTTCTCACCTTCTTTTTCTTTATTAAATTCTATCAAAGCAACACCAGCCTTTTCAGCTAAAATTTTTAAGGTACTTTTAAAATCAAGACCTTCAAATTCTTCAACAAAAGTAAATATGTCACCTTTTGCACCACAACCAAAACAATAATAATTATTACGTTCTGTAGATACAAAAAAAGACGGAGTTTTTTCGTTGTGAAATGGACATCTAGCTTTAAAATTTACACCTGCCCGATCTAATTTTATGTAAGAAGAGACTACTTCTTCGATTGAAAGCCTTTCCTTAATTTGTTGAACTGATGAATTAATCATTTCTTATTTCTTTTAAAATATTAATAGTTAACCTTTGTCACCCCAATTCTATCAAAGTGTCACCTCATATGGTTAATTGTACATTTACTTGACATTTATTTATAGTTTGCTATACTTTAGTGGTAAATGGACGTAAGTCCTCCGAGATTCCCCACCGAAAAGTGGGGTTTCGCTTTTTAAGGGAATAATTCTTTAGTCTTGGTAAGAATTTCATTAAACTCATTCTCATTTATTGTTTCAACTAAACGTAAGAGTCTTTTAGTACTTAATAATCGTATTTGTGAAAGTATAACAATAGAGCCACTCGACTTCAACGTGTAATGAAATTTATTATTTTTTGCAATGGTAGTAAGTGGCAATACCCATACAATACTTCTATTAAATTTTCTTACAATGAGTAATGGGCGTTCAAAATTTTCATTTTTCCCATCTTGTTCATAACCAATATTTAGACCTAGAGATCCCCACCAAATTTCTCGTTCATTAAAAAAGATACTCTCAGAAATTTCTTTTTGATCAATACTTTTCTTCTTTTCATTCCAGCTGTCAAAATCTTTTTTATATTCTAATTTTTTCTCGAATTTGTTTAACATATATTTTTAAACAAATATACTTTATCTACAATAACTTCGGCCTCCGAGAAATCCCTAATAAAGGGATTTTATTTTCTATTCTTCTGGTAAAGAAAACCTACTTTTAAACCCAGTTCCAGCTGGAATCAATCGTCCAATAATAACATTTTCTTTTAATCCTCGAAGTGAATCAATTCCACCCTTAATAGCATTCTCTATAAGAACACGATTTGTATTTTGAAATGATGCAGCAGATAACCAGCTTTTAGTACGAAGAGAAACTTCCGTAATACCAAGCACTATTATTTCTGCTTTCGCCTCTTGTTGGCCTATCTTAGTGACTCTTTCATTTTCTTCAATAAATGCAGTATTTTCTACAATATCACCAACTGAGAAATTAGTTTCACCAGCATCTTTTATTTTTCTTCGTGAAAACATTTGACGAATTATTATCTCAGTATGTTTTCTAGAGATAGAAGCACTTTGAAGCTCATAAACTTTATTTATTTCTCTAATTATATATTCTTCAACTAATTCTTTACCTCCAAATTTAAATATTTCTGCTATATCTGCTGAACCATCTGTGAGAAGTTCACCTTTTTTAACTTGTTGGCCAACTTTCACTATAGGAATTCTGCGAAATGGTACAAGGTATTCTATTTCTTTTACTTTACTATCTTTATCATCAGAAAGTACTTTAATTATTTTTTCTTTTCCATCTTTATCTTTTATCTCAAAAACTTCTCCATCTGTTTGAGATATTACACTAGGATTTTTAGGAATTCTCCTTTCAAAAATTTCTTCAATACGAGGCAACCCTGTCGTTATATCTGTACCAGCAACACCTCCAGCGTGGAACGTACGAAGTGTAAGCTGAGTACCTGGTTCTCCGATTGCTTGAGCAGCTATAATACCTACTGCTTCTCCTTGTTCTACAAGATGATTTCGCCCTAGATCTAAACCATAACACATCTGACAAAGACCGTGAGTAGTACGACAAGTAAGAGGAGAACGAACAAATACTTCTTCAAAACCTGCTCCTTCAATATTATAAGCTTCTTCTTTTGTTACTAAAAATCCTTTTTTATAAAGAACTTTTCCATCTTTGTCTTTTAAATCTCCAGCTAAAATACGTCCTCTAATATTTTTTGAAAGAGGAATTTCAATTCCAGAAATATTTTCTTTTGTTACTATTTTTCCTTCTTTTGTGCCACAATCTTCTTCAGTAATAACGACATCTTGCGAAACATCGACTAAACGACGTGTAAGATAACCTGCTTTAGCAGTGTTAAGTGCAGTATCTGATGCACCCTTACGAGCACCGTGAGTAGTAACGAAATATTCAATTGGTGAAAGTCCTTCAAAATAACTAGGAATAATAGGAAATTCTAATGTTCTACCTTGGTTGTTTTGAATAAGCCCTTTCATTCCCGCCATCTGTATTAAAGAAGTCATAGTCCCTCTTGCTCCTGAAGTAAACAAATCAAAAGTAGAACCATTTTTATCAAGTGTTTGAGGAAGAACTTTCTCTAATTCTTTTTTAGCATAAGTCCAAATTTCAATAATTTTTTGGTATCTTTCATCTTCAGAAAGAAGACCATCATTCCATTCTGAAATTATTTTTTCTTCTAATTTTCTTCCATCTTCTATAATTTTTATTTTTTCTGGTGGAACCTTAATATTATCTAAACCCCAAGTCGTTCCAGAAAAAGTCGAATATTTAAAACCAAAACTTTTTATTTTATCAAGAATAGGAGGAGTTTCATCTACTCCATAATGCATAATAAGTTCATCAACAAGCGAAGATAACCTTTTTTGATTCATCTCTTCACTTACATAAGAAAAATCATTTGGTAAAACACTATTAAAGAGAAGCTTACCAACAGTAGTGTCGAAAAATTCTCCACCAAATTTTTTATATTTATGACTATTTGTAGATAAAACTTTAATTTTAGCTCGAAGAGAAACTACTCCATGTTCATAAGCAGTTATAGCAGTGTTAGGACTTGAAAAATGTTTACCTTCCCCTTTCTCACCATCAACAGATTTTGTCATCCAGTAAGAACCAAGTACGATATCTTTACTTGGATGCACAATAGGATCACCATTTTGAGGTTTAAGTAAATTTTTATTTGCAGCCATTAAAACCCTTGCTTCATTTTGAGCTTCTTCTAAAAGAGGAACATAGACAGCCATCTGGTCTCCATCAAAGTCTGCGTTAAAAGCCTGACAAACAAGTGGGTGTACTTGAATAGCATTACCTTCAATAAGTATAGGATTGAAAGCTTGAATTCCTAATCTATGTAAAGTAGGTGCACGATTTAAAAGAACATATTTTCCTTGAATAACTTCTTCAAGCATTGCCCAAACTTCTGGTGTACGTTCTTCTATAAGTTTATTTGCTCCACGAATATTAAAGGCCAATTCAGCAAATAAAATTTTAGAAATTACAAATGGTCTAAAAAGTTCAAGTGCCATATGTTTTGGCAATCCACATTGATTAAGCTTAAGTTCAGGACCAACAACAATAACAGAACGTCCAGAATAATCTACTCGTTTACCAAGCAAATTTTGACGAAACAAACCTTGTTTAGATTTTAGATTATCAGACAAAGATTTTAATGGACGCTTTTGAGATTGACTCATAGCGACACTATCATTTTGTTTTGCAATTGAGTTATCTATCAATGCATCTACTGCTTCTTGAATAATTCTTTTTTCATTTCGCAATATTACATCTGGTGCATTTATTTCTTTTAACTTTTTTAAACGATTATTTCTATTTATCACACGACGATAAAGATCATTTAGATCTGACGTAGCATGACGTCCACCATCGAGTGCGACCATTGGACGCAATACAGGAGGAATAACAGGGATTACCGTCAAAAACATCCATTCTGGTCGTATTTCTGCATAAGTCATAGCACGAATAAGAGAAAGTCTTTTTTGTAATTTTTCTTTCTCAACAATACTCGCTTTTTCAAGCATTTTTTCTGTATGAATCTTTAATTTATTTAAATCAAGATTCTTAAAAATAGAATAAATAGCTTCAGCTCCAATATTTGCCTCAAAACAAGTACCATACTTTAAAGAATAGTGGTGAAAAGAAATTTCATTTAAAACTTTTCCTTCATATATTTCTAAAATTTCTTTTTTTGTACTAGTAAATAAATCTTTTACTTTAAGACGTGTATCTTCATCTGCTGCATTTTTTAATTTAGCTTTATATTCTTTATCTAAACCTTGAACGATTATTTCTTTTTCATCTTCGTAAACTTTCGTAATTATATATCCAGCAAAATAAATAACTTTTTCAAGATCAGATACTGAAATATTTAAAAGGATACTCATCCTAGAAGGTACTCCTCTTAAAAACCAAATATGAGCAACAGGTGTCGAAAGCTCAATATGCCCCATTCTTTCTCTTCTTACTATAGAACGAGTCACTTCGACTCCACATTTCTCACAGATAATATCTTTATAACGAATTCGGCGATATTTTCCACAATAACATTCATAATCTTTTTCTGGTCCAAATATTTTCTCATCAAAAAGACCACCACGTTCAGATCTGCCTGTACGATAATTTATGGTCTCAGGTTTAGTAACTTCTCCATATGACCAATCTTTTATTTGCTCTGGTGATGCGAGCTTGAGTGAAATATAATCAAAATCAGTTTTATTTAGTGTTTTCATAATTTAATTTTATTCATTATGACCCTGATTTTTTATAAAAGAGTCATATTTTTTCAAGTTAACATCGAGAGCTAATCCTCGTAAATAATTAAGCAAAACATTAAACGATGCAGGAGAATTTGGTGGTTTAATAGTTTCGTTTTTAATAATAGAATCAAATGTAGCAGATCGACCTAAAATGTCATCAGATTTAATTGTAAGCATTTCTCGTAATGTATAAGCTGCACCATATCCTTCAAGTGCCCATACTTCCATTTCTCCAAATCTTTGTCCTCCACCTTGAGCTTTTCCGCCCAATGGTTGTTGAGTAATGAGAGAGTAAGGTCCAATAGAACGCATATGTATCTTGTCTTCTACCATATGATGAAGTTTCAACATATACATATAACCAACAGCAATGTCTTGATCAAAAGCTTCTCCGGTACGTCCATCAAAAAGTTTCAATTTTCCATTTGAAGGAAATCCTGCTTTCTTTAACTCTTCTCCTATCTCTTCATGACGTGCTCCAAGAAATGGAGGGACTATAGCTTGATATCCTAATGTATTAGCAGCCATTCCAAGATGCATTTCTAAAATCTGTCCTAAGTTCATACGAGAAGGGACACCAAGTGGTGAGAGTATTATATCGATAGGTGTACCATCTGCTGCATAAGGCATATCTTCTTCTGGAAGAATTTTTGAAATAACACCCTTATTTCCATGTCGTCCTGAAAGTTTATCTCCAACTGAAATATTTCTAACCTGAGCAACCTCAATTATTATTTTTTTAATAATTCCTGCTTCAAGGGTATGACCTAAATCACGAGAAAAGATTTTAATACCAATGATACGTCCTCGCTTTCCATGTTCCACGCGAAGTGAAGTATCTTTGACATCACGAGCTTTTTCCGCAAAAATTGAACGTAAAAGTCTTTCTTCTGGAGTAAGCTCTGTCTCACCTTTTGGTGTAATTTTACCAATCAAAATATCATTTTCTCTTACTTCAGCACCAATACGGATGATACCATCTTCATCCAAATCTTTAAGTTTTAATTCACCAACATTTGGTATATCTCGAGTAGTTATTTCAGGTCCAAGTTTTGTATCACGAACGACACAGACAAACTCTTCAACATAAATACTAGTAAATTTACTCTTTTTAACAAGACGTTCAGAAACTATTATCGCATCTTCATAGTTTGATCCAGACCAAGACAAAAACGCTACAAAAATATTTTGTCCAATTGAAATTTGTCCATCTACAGTGCTTGTTGTATCTGCTAAAACATCACCTTTTTTAATCTTCTGGCCTACATCAACAGCTGGACGTTGATGAAATGAAGAGAAATTATTATTTCTTAAAAAATTAACAAGTGGATAAGTTATTTCTTTCTTTCCTGAAACTATTATTTTCTTGGCATCTAAATAAGAAACTACACCATCTTCTTCTGAAAGAATTATTCTACCAGAATCTCGAGATGCAAGAGCTTCTATACCAGTAGCTACGAGTGGTGCCTCTGGAAGCACGCAAGGTACTGCTTGTTTCTGCATGTTTGATCCCATGAGAGAACGATTAGCATCATTATGTTCCAAGAAAGGAATCATAGAAGTTGCTATAGAAAAAGCTTGATTTGCTGCGACATCAATGAAATCAACTTGGGCACGGTTGATCATTCCTGGACTAGTCTTTACTCTAGCTGCTACTCTTTCCTCTGTTATTTTTCCATGTTCATCATAAGAGATTGCAGCATGAGCAATGTTATATTTTTCTTCTTCAAGTGCATTCAAATATTGAATTTCACCTGTAATCTTTCCATTCTTTACTTTTATGTATGGGGTTTCAATAATTCCAAAATCATTTATTTTTGCATAAGTTGAAAGATGTAAAATAAGCCCAATGTTTGGACCTTCAGGAGTATGAATAGGACATACTCTTCCATAGTGAGAAGGATGCACATCTCGCACTTCAAGCCCTGCACGTTCACGAGTGAGTCCTCCTGGACCTAATGCAGAAAGTAAACGAATATGTTCTATTTCAGCCAAAATATTCTCCTGACTCATGAATTGTGAAAGCTGGTTTGTGGTAAAGAATTCTTTAATACGAGCTTGAAGTGGTCGTTGATTAATAATATGAATAGGTAATGCAGTATCAACATCAATAATAGACATTCTATCTTGAATATTTCTTTTGATTTGCATCATACCAGTACGTACTTTTTGTTGAAGCATCTCTCCAACAAATCGTACACGTCTCTGACCTAAGTGATCTATATCATCAGATTTTGCACCAACTGTATTATTTAAAACAATAATATTTGTAATTACTGTTATTAAATCTTCTTTAGAAATAGTTCTACGAGCAAGTTCTTCTTCATTTAATCCTTTTTCAAAACGTTGATTAAATCGATATCGTCCGACAGGAGAAAGATCATATCTTTCAGAAGTAAATAAAGAATTAATAAACTCTTTTGCATTATCAGGAGTAGCCATATCTCCATCTCTCAAACGTTTATATATCTCAATATATGCATCATTTAAAGTTTTAGCCATATCTTTTGCTAAACAAGCTTCAATTACATCTTTACATATATGAGTACCCTCAAATGCTTTCAACATTAATTCATTTAAACCATAACCCATAACGCGTAAAAGTGCAGTTGCTGGAAACTTTCTCTTTTTATCTATTCTTATATATATTGCTCCATCAGATTCTGATTCTATTTCAATCCATACACCACGAGCTGGAATGATTTTTGCACCAAAATATCTCTTTCCTTTACTTTCAGATTCTGTAAAGAAAACTCCAAAAGATCGTGCAAGCTGAGGCACTATAATACGCTCTACTCCATTTATAATAAAAGTCCCGTGTGGAGTCATCAAAGGAAGCTCCGACATAAAAATCTCCTGCTCTTTTACAGTACCTAAAATTTTATTTGTTAACTTAACACGAGTCTTCAAAAGTCCTTGATATGAGAGTTTATTTATTTTAGCTTCATTCTCTCCACAATTAGGTTCACCAAGAGAGAAAGATGTAAACTCAAGTTCAAACTTTTTTCCAGAATAATCTATGATTGGAGAAAATTCTTTAAAAACTTCTTTGATACCTTCCTCGACAAGCCATTTATAAGACTTGGTCTGAGCTTCTATCAAATTTGGAAATGCTATTAATGGATTCTTGTACCTAGAAAAATATTTCTTAGGACGTTTTGTTGTTTGCATGAGTTTTTAAAATCCTCAAAATAAACACAAATGAGTTAAAAACAAAAAGAAAAGCAAAAGAGAATACACAAAAAACTCTTCTTTTTATTTTCAATAACGATATTATTTATTTCGGATAGTGATTAACTTAATGCCTAATAATAAGCCTATTAATATAAACTGAGATACATCCGAAACTCAATCAAATCTCTTGTTTATTAGTATACTTAATATTCCTATTTTGTCTACTTGACATTTAAGTCTAAATATGCTACACTTCTACCAGATTAAGCTATTTGAAATAGTGAATAATTAGATTGGTCTTCTAAGTTTCTTTTGTAAAGGATGTTTAGAAGATCAATTTAATTAATTTCATTCAATAAAAACAAAGGAACTGCATCATGAAAAACTTTCTTTCAATTTCGTTGCGTTGGGCATTAATTTGCTCAACATTTGTGATTATAACAATACTTTCTGTTGACCACCCTCTCTCTGCACTTAATCACTATAAATTCAGCATATTAGGTGCTGGGTTTATATATTTGGCGATTTTTCACTTTATTAAAAGTGAAGACCCTGGTGAATTACTATGGCATGGTACATTATTTCGATACACAATAATAGTGGGGTTATGTCTCTTAATATTTTTGGTTGTCTCTCTTTTTAAAATAAAAGAAGATAACAACCTATGGAATTTTATGACAATAGTAGTATTTTTTGCTATTTTAACAGTCCAAATAATTGATGTGATTGTAAATATAATAAAAATTACTAAAGGTAGTTCATTGAATGATGGACTACTCTCTATAGAAATTACTGCACTGATTGGAGGAATACTTTATTTTATCTCCGTAGAAAGTGATTGGTTATCATGGATAACCTATTATGAAGACTGGTTTGATTCATTAGGATGGACAACTATAATAGGATATCCATCCATCATTTTAGTAACCTTTATGCCAAAAATTTGGCCTTGGTTATTTTTAACAAAACCAAAAAACACAGTACAAAATTAAAAAAACAAAATCCGGTTCTCAGTAGGAAAAAATCCTACTGGAGGTCGGATTTTTTCTTTTTCTATAAGATAATCTGCGTTAGGCCTTGCCTAACGCAACCTATTTCTTAACCTAGCATATATGCTAGACTAAGGAATTACTTTTTCTGTTTCCACTCTTCTATATTTTTATGGTTTCCTGAAAGTAAAACCTTAGGTACTTTATAATTTTTACTTTTTTTACCATGAACAGCGTTGAATGGATATTTTAAAACTTCTGGTCTTGTATAAACTTCACTGGAAGATATTCTTTCTTCTTCACGAGAATCATAGTTACCAAGTACACCTTCTATTTGACGAGAAACACAATCAACTAGAATCATGGCTGGGATTTCTCCACCGGTTAGAACATAATCCCCTATTGAAAGTTTCTTAGTTTTTAAAATCTTGTCTACTCTTGCATCTATTCCTTCATATCTTCCACAAATTAAAATAACGTCTGTATATTTTTTAAAAATTGTCTTTGCATAAGCAGTAGTAAATTTTTCTGCACTAGGAATAAAGTTAATTATCAAAACTTTAGATTTTTTATTTTTAATTCGTAATTCGTAATTCGTAATTTTTTTAAAAACTGCCTCTACAGCTTTTAAAATAGGTTCCGCCCGCATCACCATTCCTGGACCTCCACCATAAGGTTTATCATCTACAGGTTTGTAATTACTTTTATTTCCCTTAATAAAATCTCTTGGATTATAAAACTTAACAGAAATAAGCTTATTCTTTATAGCCCGCCCAATAATAGACTCATTTAAATATGAATCAAAAATATCTGGGAAAATTGTAATTATATGAAAACGCATAAATTAGGTTCTAGTAACTAGTTGCTAGGTTCTAGTTAATCTAGTCTATAAATTTTAGAAAATAAAAGCAAACAAAAAACTCAGATTTCTCTGAGTTTTTTTAGAACCTAAAAACTAACACTTAATTATATTCCCTTCAAATCTTCCATAGCTTGATCAACAGTCTTTGTTGAACTTCCTGCATTTTCGAATTTAGGTTCAGGTCTCATTCCACCTTCTGGTTCGTTAATTTTCAAATTAACACGAGCATTATTCTTCATACCTATAATTCGTAACAATGTACGAATAGCTTTTGCTGTATTACCCATTCTTCCTATAATCTTACCCATATCAGCAGGATTTACTGTAAGAGAAATAAGTACACCCATTTCATCGACAGTACGATCGAGTTTTATATCGTTCGGATTATCTACTAATGCCTTTACTACATACTCTAGAAATACCTTATCTGCTTCTTCCATAATGTTTCTAATATTTTACTTTTTAATCTTTTATCATTCTGCAGCGTTACGACCTTAAGAAATTACTATCACTGCTTATCTACATTATACACAACTATTTTTTAGCTTTCAACTCCTTACGTTTTAATGTTGGTTTCTTTTTAGGTAATACATTTTTCTTCTTACCTTCTACTACCTTTTGATGCACCATAAAATTATGCATTGTATCAGAAAGCTGAGCACCTTTTCCTACCCAATATTTTATTCTATCAGTCTTAAAATTAGTCTCACCAGCTTTTGGATTATATGTACCTACTATTTCTAAAAATCTTCCACTCTTTGTACTGTTTTTAGAATCAGTTAAAACTGCCCGAAATGATGAGTCGTTCTTCCTTCCTATTCTTTGTAATCTTATTTTTAACATCCCAGTATTAAAATTTTACTTATTAATAATAACTTCAACTTTTACAATTCATCCCTTTTCTCTTTTTTCTTAATTTTACTTAATCAAAAATTTAATACGGGACAAGTAAAGACAGTCTAACATAAATTTTATAAAAGGCAAATTTAAAATTTAATATAATAATATTTAGATAAGTTTATTAAAAAATAAATTTCAATGTATCAAACATTTGCTGATACATATTGTTATATATGTTATCTGGTAAAGACCAAATATTATAACTAATAGTCATATATACATTTTTATTATCAGGTTTTAATATATAAGTTACTACATAAGTATACTTGCTTTCTTTGTCGGACACAGATACTGCTTTTTTCCCATCTACTTGTATATTTTTAACAGTAGATGATACAGACTTACCTTCCAATATTTGATCTATTGTCATATCACGAAAATAGCTGGGAACAACTATTAACATTTGACCCATAGAAATGGTTGTGACTTGCGTTGGTTTTCCTTGATTAGATATTTTAACTTCCGGAGTTATTGTTGATGGATATTTAATTTCAAAATTATACTCTATATTTTTATAAGTTTTCCAATCTAAAGTATTAAGTGTTTTAGTTGTTTCTATAACAGTATTTATATCATCTTTTTTTAATGAAGGAGGTGGAACATAATTAGATTCATCTAAAAAAGGCCCAGCAGGAACTTCTAATGCACCAGAACCAACAACATTATTTTGATTTTCTACTGGCAAATTTTCTTCTGTATTTTTCGACACATCACTATTTTTTGTCCCCAAATAATATGCACCACCACCAACGACTAACACTGCAATTATTACTAATATAAAACCTAATCCTATAAAACCTTTATTGTTTTTCATAGATTTTTTAAAACATTACAATAATAATATTTTGACTAAATTTTTCGCTTTTTTTATTAATATCTTGTCATTTGTGACTAATATCATTCTTCGTGATATTGCGGTAGCAAGAATAATTGAATCTAGTAGATACATCATGTTATTTTTTGGGTTGTTTTTCTAGTTTTTTTACTCTATCTTCCCATTCTTTTCTGACTTCTCTTTGATAAACTACTCCAGACTTTTTCAAAACACCTTTAAGCATACCAGCAGATTTTCTTAATATCTTTGCTTCCATATCCTCCCAGCCCAAAATCTTTCGAAGATTTTTCTCGTAATTTATTGGTTTTATTTGATTTTTTAATACCAAAGTACTCATACTTGTATTATATCAATTTACTAAAAATGACGCAAATTAATATTACGGTAAACATTGTTGATACATAGCCGTAACGTTTGTTCCATTAATATCAAAATAAACCGTCTTGTAGCTAGCTTTTTGTAAATTAGATATAAATATTGCTGTATTCATTAAAAAACTTGCTTCTACGTCTTGTTGGCAATTATAAGTTTTTGTATTTTCTGTAACACTAAGATTTCTAATTTTGGGATTTTGATTAATAAAAAATTCTCCAGTACTATCAACACCCGGAAGCCAATCTGGATTTCTACTTAATAAATCAACTGCCAATATCCACTGATTGTTCTCTTTTGTGATTGATTTTATATCACCTGGCTGATTGTGAAAAAATTCAATTGGTGGTTCTTCTGTATCTACTTCATCACTATTTTCTACTGGTTTCAAATTATCTACTTCTATATTTTGAGAAATTAAACTATTTTTTATCCCCAAATAATACGCAATACCACCGATTATTAAAATAATAATTATTGCTAATATAATACCTATTCCAATAAAACCTTTATTATTTTTCATAACTTAATTATGAACTCTTTATATAAAAGAGCAAATAATATGCTATATTAAAAGAGTGAATCCCGTTAGAAACAACGTAAATATTGAAAACGGGCTATTGGAATTAAACATTAATAATTAAGCATAAATTTCTAACAGGATGAAAAAAGAACATAAGAAAGAAATAAGAAAAATAGATAAAATAATGAAAGGTATAATCTCTATTACCTCAAAAGGTACTGGATATGTGAGAATATTGAATAAAGTCTCGATAGAGGTCAGTAAAGACCCAGAAATTAACTTTAAAGACTTAAACACAGCACTTCATGGAGATACTGTTGAAATAATATTAAACAAAAAAGGACATGGGAGACTTACTGCAAAAGTATCAAAAATAATTTCTCGTGCAAAAATTGGTTTTTCTGGAGTATTAGAAAAAGAAAATGATAAATATTTCTTAAAACCAGACGATACTAAAATGTATACTGATATTTTAATACTTGAAAAATTTTTAAATAGTGCTAAACCAGGCCAAAAAGTTTATGCAGAAATAACATCATGGAAAGATTCGCAAAAGAGACCAGAAGGAAAAATAATAAAAGTTCTAGGACAACCAGGAGAAAATAATGCAGAAATGTATGCTATTGCAATGGAAAAAGGTTTCAATAGCGACTTCCCTCAAAAAGTAGAAGAAGAAGCAAGAAAAATAAAAAATCTTAGTATTAAAGATGAAGATTATAAAAATCGATGTGATTTTAGAAAAACTTTAACATTCACAATTGATCCAGAAGATGCAAAAGATTTTGATGATGCTATTTCATTTAAAGAAATAAATGGAAACGACCCCTCCTACGCTAAAGCTATGGAGGGTATGTATGAAATAGGAATACATATAGCAGATGTATCACATTATGTAAAAACAGGAAGTGAGCTTGATCGTGAAGCAAAAAATAGAGGAACTTCTGTATATTTAGTAGACAGAACAATACCAATGCTCCCAGAAACACTTTCAAATGACCTTTGTTCCCTTATGCCAAATAAAGACAGACTCACAATGAGTACAGTCTTTATTATAGACAAAAATGCACAAATAAAAAAAGAATGGTATGGACGTACTGTAATACATTCTCAAAAAAGATTCTCTTACAAAGAAGCAGAAGAATCAATAAAAAAAAATGAGGCACCATTACACAAAGAACTCTCAATTTTAAATAATTTAGCGAAAAAACTCACAACAGAAAGATTTGTAAATGGTGCCATATCTCTCGAACAAGAAGAAGTAAAATTCGTCTTAGATAAAAATGGAGTACCCATAAAAATAATAAAAAAAGAACGAGGTGATTCAAATAAATTAATTGAGGAATTTATGTTATTGGCAAATAAAAAAGTCGCTGAAACTATTTCTAAGGGTACAAAAAAGGATGGTGGAGTGTTTGTATATCGAATACATGATAATCCAAGTAAAGAAAAAATGACAGATTTAGCATTTTTTTTACGAGGATTAGGACACAAAATATCTTTAGTAGATGGAGTTATTCCAACAAAAGAAATAAATACTCTTTTGAAAAGTTTAGAAGGTAAAAGTGAAGAAGGCACAGTAAATCGTGCAATCATACGTTCTATGGCAAAAGCAATTTATTCTACAAAAAATGTAGGACATTATGGTCTAGCATTTCCATATTATGCTCATTTTACATCACCCATAAGACGATATCCAGACATAGTAGTACATAGACTTTTAACAGATTACTTAAATAAATCAAAGGTTGGGAAAGAAAAACTAAATATTTATGAAGAAATTTCAAGACATGCATCAGAACGAGAAAAATATGCTTCCGATGCTGAAAGAGCCTCAATAAAATATAAACAAGTTGAATATATGTCTTCTCGTATTTCACAAACTTTTAAAGGCACCATAAGCGGTGTTACAGAATGGGGTCTTTATGTAGAAGAAATAGAAACAAAATGTGAAGGACTAATACGAGTAAAAGATATGGGAGATGATTTTTATATTTTTAATGAAAAGAAATTAGAATTAGTTGGGCAAAAAAAGAAGAAAAAATATCACCTCGGTGATAATGTAACAATAAAAGTAAAAAACGTTGATTTAGAAAGAAAAACTATAGATTATATATTAACAACATAATTAAGCATGCATCACATCTTAAAAGAAAAAATTAAATCTATAATTTGGACAATATCAGCAATCATTATTGGTATATTTTTTATGTCTTTTATTTTTAATAATGTTTCAAAAAAGATACAAACTCAAAAATTAAACCCAAACACAAATACTGCAATGACTATAGGATCTACAATAGAAATAAACACGATGCAAAAATACTTTTATGCTAAAAAGGATTCGAATCAAAAACCAAAAATAAGTGCAAATGCATATCTAATTGGAGACTTAGACACAGGAGAAATCATAATTTCAAAAAACCAGGATCAACAATTTCCAATAGCTTCTGTCTCTAAGTTAATGACAGCTACAGTAGCCACAGACCTGACTAGAGAAGACGACATAACAAAAGTTTCAAAAAAGGCATTATCTACTTATGGACAAAATGGTAATTTTAAATTAGGAGAAAAAATAAAAGTTACAGATCTTATTTATCCATTACTCTTAGAATCAAGTAATGATGCAGCCGAAATAATAGCTGAACATTTTGATAGAAATATTTTTCTCAAAAAAATGAATCAGGAAGCTTTAAGACTAGATCTATCAAAAACAACATTTAGCGATCCTAGTGGACTTTCTTCTAAAAATCAATCAACTGTTCTTGATATGTTTAAATTAGCTGGATATATAGACCAAAAAAAACCAGACTTGTTGCAAATAACAACAAAAAAAAGTTATTCCACAAAAAGTCATAATTGGTTTAGTACAAATCAATTTCTATTAGAGGATGGTTATTTAGGTGGCAAAAGTGGCTATACAGACCCAGCAAAAGAGACTGTAGTCTCTCTTTTCTCAATTCCATTAGGAGAGACAGGTACACGTAATATAGCTATCACATTATTACAAAGTAAAGATCGTTATAAAGATGTAGAAAATTTATTACAATATTTAAATAAAAATATATATTATGGAGGAGAAGCTGATGCAAATACAGCATGGGTAAAAGAAAGGACTGACCTACCACCGATATATGATAAAGATTATGTGACTCTTCTTTTTGGTGGAGATGCTATGCTAGACCGTGGAGTAAAAAATTCAATAAATAAAAATTTCAAAGGAAACTATTCAGCACTTTTTGATAAATTATTAATATTAAAAAAATCTGATATCTCTTTTATAAACCTAGAAGGTCCAATATCTGATGTTGGTAAAGATATACACAATCTATATTCATTTAGAATGAATACTTCTGTAGCACCAGCATTAAAAGGTGCAGGTATATCTATAGTCTCAGTAGCAAACAACCATGTTGGAGACTGGGGACGTGATGCATACATTGATTCATTAGCTCATTTAAAAGAAAATGAAATTCTATATACAGGTGGAGGATTGACAGAACAAGAAGCAGTACAACCAACAATTATCGAAAAATATGGAATGAAAATAGGATATTTAGGATTCTCAGATGTAGGACCAAATTCTATGAAAGTGACAATAGATAAAGCTGGTTTACTACTTGCTAATAATCCAAATTTTACTAAAATAGTGCAAGACGCTTCAAAACAAGTCGACTATTTAATAGTATCATTTCATTTTGGTGATGAATATAAAACTAAACACAATGCAAGACAAGAATATCTAGCACATAAAGCAATAGATGCTGGCGCAAAGATAGTAATAGGCACTCACCCTCACGTGATAGAAGACACAGAAGTTTATAGCTCAAAATCTTGCACTCAAATTTCGTGCATGGGATTTATAGCATACTCATTAGGTAATTTTATTTTTGATCAAGGTTTTTCTCAAAATACAATGCAAGGAATGCTTCTTGAAATTAAATTAAATAGAGATGGTAGTATGTCTACAAAGAAAAATGTAGTTCAATTAAATAAATTATTCCAACCAAGTAATGTAATCATTGGAAAAGAAGAAAAAGTAAAGTTCTAAAAGTAACTATAATATTTAGAAAGGAAAATTCTTTATTAGCATTACTATTAGAGCAACAACAACAAAAACACATAAAAATACTACTAAGAAAAAAGTACCTACTGTATTAGAAGTTTTTCTTAAGGCACTATTCTGCTGTTCATCTATTATTACACCTTGTTTTTCTAGTTGAATATTTATATATCCACGTTTAAATAAAAGTATTCCATACCATAACAAAATAATAGGCAATAAAGCAATTATAAGAGACAGATCAAATCCTTGAATTATTCCTATATTAAATAACACATAACCTATACTTTAACACTGTAAACCATACATTTACGCCATGGCTGATATATCAAATACAACCCCCTTAATCCCCCTTGTTAGGGGGACTTTTCCTTACGACTTGTTTTGTATTGCATTTTTCCCTCCCCTGAAAAACCCTCTTGTATTCTCCCTTATCAGGGAGACGATTTGCCTCCCCTGACAAGGGGAGGTCTGGAGGGGTTGGGGAGGTTAGGAGGGGTTGTATTTATTAATTCGTTCTATGAAATCATCCAAAATAAATTTTGTATTATTTAATACATCTTCATTTTTATACCTAAGAATTCTTAACCCAAATTTTTGTTTTAATAAATTATCTCTTTCGTCGTCTCTAGTTTTTTGGAATTTATGAATTTCACCATCAATTTCAATAGCTAGTTTTAATTTTGCACAATAAAAATCTACAATAAAATTACCAATCGGTTTTTGACGAGTAAATTTTAAATCAATTAATTTTTTATTTTTTAAAATTTTAGACCAAAATAATCTTTCTGCTTCTGTTTCAGATTTTCTTAATTCTCTAGCTCTGTAAACTAACTCTTTATCATATGGAATAAATTTATAGAGTTTCATAAGTTTATTATATAACAGAACTCGAACGAAAGAGCCCCCTGATAAGGGGGTTGGGGGTTGTATTCTTAGCCTTGCCCTGACAATGGAGAGGTTGGAGAGGGTTGTATTTGAGCCCCCTGACAAGGGGGTTGGGGGTTGTATTTAGAATCACATTATTTATTTTGCAATAACTGCAGCTTCGTCGAGTTTTACTGAAAGGAGTTTTGAAGCACCATCAGAACCTACTGTTACACCGTATAAAATACCTGCACGAGACATGGTTTCTCTATTGTGAGTAACGACAACAAGCTGTGAATGATGAGAAAGTTTCTCTAACATATCCCCATATTTACGAGAATTTGCCTCATCAAGTGCTGCATCAGTCTCATCTAACACTAAAAATGGTGGTGGATTTACTTGTGACATAGCAAAAAGAAGCGCAATAGATGTGAGAGATCTCTCTCCGCCTGAAAGTGCATTAAGTTCTTTTACTTTTTTATGAGGAAGAGAGACATCAATATCAATACCATACTCAAACAGAATTTCTTCTTTTTCTTCTGCCTGCGTAGAGAGGTCTCCTTCTATCTCTTCTTCTACTTTCTTTTTCTTATTTTCAGTAACGATAGAAAGATGTCCTTCTCCACCACCAAACATTAAAGAGAAAAAATTAGTAAATTCAACATTTATTTTTTTAATACCTTCTTTAAATTCTATATCAATCTTTTCTTTAAGATCAGCCATAAGTGTATGAAGTGACTCTATGCTTTTAGCTAAATCTTCCATCTCTTTTGTTAAAAAATCATCTCTCTCTTTAACTTCTTCAAACTCTTTCATGATTTCAGATCCACCACCTAAACCAACATCTTCTAATTTTATTTTAATACGTTCAATTTTTCGTCTTAATTCTTCTTGTTCTATTTTATTAACAACTATTTCTGCACCATCCCTGTTAGAGAAATTTTTATAAGATAATATATCACTATCAACTAGTGCATAACCTTCTTTTATCTCATTTTCAAAAGATTCTATTTCTTTTTTAAAATTTTCTTCTTTTACAGAAATAAAACTTAAAGAAGAAGATAATTCTTGTTGCTTAACTCTAAAATTAAACTTTTCCTTCTCTTTTATATGCAAAATTTCATTTTCTTCTGATATTTCTTTCTTTAAAATCTCTACTTTAGAGAAATTTTCCTTCTCTATTTCTTCCATTCTTTGTATTTCAAATGATATTTCTTGTTGTTGATTTTTTAGATTTTGAATCTCTAAGTCTAAAGAAGTATCTTCCAAAATATCTTCATTTTGATTAAATTTATTTAAAATATTTTTAACTCGTGTAAGTATTTGTTTAATTTCATATATATCTTCTTTCAAAAAAGCTTCTTCTATAACATTACTGATTTCAGTAAATGTCATTTTTATCTCCTCAGGATTTCTTACAATAATTTTCGGTGTTTTCTCCTTTCTTCGTTCTTCCATTTCCACCATTCCTTCAATCCTTCCTAATTTACGTTCTATCTCGCCTTTAATTCCACTAATTTCATGTATCTTCTTTTCAAGTATTTTTAATTCTTTTTCTTTTTCACTTTCTTCTTTTCTATCAATCTCATCGACATTAGAAATCTTTTCTTTTATATCTTCTAATTCTAAAGAAATCTTATTTTTCTCTATAAATAAGTTAGCCTTCTCTTTCTCTAAATAAATACTTTCTTTTTTAAGATATTCTTTATATAGCAAAAGTAATGTCACCTGCATTTCTTTTACTTTTTCAAACTTATCTACTTGTTTCTTTAAAAAATTCAAATGTGGAGCATTTTCTCTACGTAAAAGTGAGACCTCTTTCATATTATTTGTAGTTCTTTCAAGTTTACGCTGTGCTTCTTTTATTTTATATTGAAAAATTTTAAGTCCTAATGCATCTTCTATCATTTCTCTTCTATCTTTTGATGATGCATTGAGTATTCTATCTGCTTCCCCTTGTGAAATAATGTGGTGCTGAGATGAACCTATATTTACTGAAGACAAAAGATTATTTATATCTTTCAATCTCACTTCAGAACCATTTAAAATATATTTATTTAATCCATCAGAATATACCTCACGAGAGATAGAAACAGAATCATAATTTAAATTAATATTTTCACCAGTCTCGTTTGAGAGCTTAAAAACTTTATCAGAATTATCAAAATGTATAACGACACTTGCACGCGAGCTTTTTGATAAATTCTTTGATCCTTTAAAAATTAAATCAGATCCTGAACTCCCACGCATTGATTTTATAGATTGTTCACCTAGAACAAAACGAAGTGCTTCCACTACATTCGATTTGCCAGATCCATTTGGACCAACAATAGAAATAATAGGATTTTGAAATTCTAAAATTGTTTTTTTAGCAAAAGATTTAAAACCATTTATTTCTAAATTCTTAAGTCGCATATTTTATTCCATCCAATCTCTTATTTTTAATGCTGCTTCAGCCGCTTTTTGCTCTGCTTCTTGTTTTGATTTACCTCTACCTTCAGCTATCAAATCAGTTCCAAATAAAATACCAACAGTAAAATGTTTATCGTGGTCAGGACCTGATTCGTGTAAAACTTTATAAAAAGGAGTGACTCCTACAAACTCCTGAGCTTTTTCTTGTACTAAACTTTTTGCATCACGCCAAAGCTTCTTTGAAACTATTTCTTCTGTATGTGGTAAAAGAGAAACTGTTATAAATTTTTTAGCAACATCATATCCTTGGTCTAAATAAACAGCTCCTACATATGCTTCATAAGTATTAGCTAAAATATATTGTCTCGCTTTACCATTGTCTTTAGCTTCACCTTTAGATAAAAGTAAATAATCATTCATCCCAACTTTTTGAGCAACTTCAGATATTATAATAGCATTTACGAGTGCTGAACGAACTGCGGTTAATTCACCTTCTGTATAATTTGTATATTTTTTATAAAGAAAATCAGTGACAATAAGCTCTAACACTGCATCACCCAAAAATTCCAAGCGTTCATTGTGTGATAAGTTAGATCCTGGATTTTCATTAATATATGAACGATGAATAAAAGCTTGTTTAAGCAAATTTTTATCTTTAAAAACTATTTTTGTACTTTTCTCAAAATCTGAAAATTGAATCATAAATTTATTTTTTACTTAAAATTTCAATTGCACGAGTAATAAGTGGAATAATATCATTATAAATACGAAGTTCCGATAACTCTCTAAATTGAAACCATCGAGCATTATCTAATCCACCAGAATCTCCAAGTTTTAATTCTTGATATTCACTTTCTGCTAAAAAATACGTCACTTTTTTTAATGTCTTACCTTTTTCTGGATGAGAAGCCACATATTCATTCTCTCCAATCTTTTCTTTGATTACAATGTCAAGACCAACTTCTTCTTTTATTTTTCTTACTGTACCTTCTTCTACACCCTCATTTGCAATTTCTGAATTATCACCAATTTTACCTTTAGATAAAGTCCAATAACCAAACACATCATGAACTAATGCAAGCAATAAAACATTATCTTTTTTAGCATATATCAACGCTCCACCAAGCTCTTCAATTGGTAACTTTGTAATATCTATAGGTTCTTCACTTTTTTTCTTTTTACTTATTTGTTCTTTTCCAGGTTCTCCAATCTCTTTATAAACTGCACCAAGTACTCCATTCACAAATTTGCCAGAGTTTTCACCACCAAAAGTCTTAGCCAATTCTATGGCTTCATTTATTGCAACCTTAGGAGGTACTTGATTTCTATCACCAAAAAGAAGCTCTGTTAATCCAATTCTTAAGATATTTCTATCAACAACTGATATTTTATCAAGTGGCCAATCTGGAGCAGCTTTTTCTATTATTTCATCAATTACTTTATAATTTTTAAAAACTTCTTTTACTAATGTAGACACAAAAACATCATCCTCAAGTCCAGGAGCAAATTCTCTTAAATTTCTATTTAAAGCTTCTTTTATTTTATCATCAGTCCAAGCATTACCTTGTCCCGAAGTAGTCATAAAATCCCACTCAAAAAGTGTTTGAAGTACTATTGATCTTGAAAGGTGCCTATTTGCCATACGTTAGTTCAAAGTTATAAAGTTCATAAAGTTAAAAGAAAATCTAAAACCTTCTCAACTTTACAAACTTTATAACTTTCTACTTTATAAACTAGCTCTTTGCTTGAGCTGCTTTTTCTTTCTTTTGTTTCTTTTCCATCTTTTTAACCAAATCCAATACTTTCATTCCACGATAATATCCACAAGAAGAACAAACAGTATGACGCTTTTTAAAATTCTTACAATTAGCACATGCTGTAAGACCCGTACTTACCAATGCATGATGGGAACGTCTGTTCGCTGTATGTGATTTTGTATGTCTCATTCGTACTACCATAATGTATTCTATACTAACATATTAAAGATAAAAAGCAAAATTAATAGTTTTGGTAAATTTTAAAGTATGATATTATAAAGATATATGGAAACAAATGATAAATTACACAACTTAAGACACACTCTTGCACACTTATTGGCATCCGCAGTAGGTAAAATATATAAGTTTGATAAAATCAAACTCACACTAGGACCTTCTATTGAAAATGGGTTTTATTATGATATAGATTTTGGTAATGAAAAAATATCCGACAGTGATCTTAAAAAGATTGAAGATACTATGCGAAAAGAACTTCCTAAGTGGACAGCATGGGAACAAAAAGAATTAAATAAAGAAGAGGCTTTAAACTTTTTCAAAAATGAATACAAAATAGAACTCATAAATGAAATAGCAGACCGTGGAGAAAAAATAACCACTTATACTTGTGGTGGTTTCACTGATTTATGTCGAGGTGGACACTTGGATCATCCATCTCAAAATATTGATCCTCTGTCTTTCAAACTTGATCGTGTAGCTGGGGCATACTGGAGAGGAAATGAAAAAAATAAAATGCTTACCCGCATATACGGACTCGCATTTGAAACAAAAGAAGATCTTGATACTTATATAAATCAAAGAGAAGAAGCAAAAAAAAGAGACCATAAAAAATTAGGAAAAGAATTAGGTTTATTTGTAATTTCAGAATTAGTCGGCAAAGGATTACCAATGTATCTGCCAAAAGGTAATATAATCAAAACTGAATTAGAAAATTTTATAAGAAAAGAAAAAGAAAATTTAGGTTATTCTTTTGTAACAATTCCACATATAGCCAGAAAAGAACTTTATATCCGTAGTGGACATATGGGAAAATATGACGCAATGATGCCAATAATGACAGACGAAAACGGCGAAGAATTTGTAATGAAAGCTATGAATTGTCCTCATCACTTTGAAATATACAATGCAGAACCACATAGTTATCGTGATTTACCTTTACGTATAGCAGAAAACACAACTGTATATCGTAATGAAAAAAGTGGAGAATTAGCTGGGCTTTTACGTGTAAAAAATTTAACTCAAGATGATACTCACCATTTTATAAGAAATGATCAAATAGAATCGGAAATAGAAATGATTTTTGGTTTAATGCAAAAAGTTTATAATATATTTGGTTTTAAGGATTACAAAGTTGAAATATCAATTCGAGATCCAAAAAATAAAGAAAAATATTTTGGAAGTGATGATGTATGGGAAAAAGCAGAAAATATCCTTGTTAATTCTGCTAAAAAAATGAATCTAAAATATAGCATAGAAGAAGGTGAAGCTGCGTTTTATGGACCAAAAATTGATATAAAAATAAAAGATTCAATCGGAAGAGAATGGCAACTAGCAACCATTCAACTTGATTTCAACCAACCAAATAATTTTGAAATGGATTACGTAGGAGAAGATGGTAAGAAACATCGTGTTGTTGTACTTCATGTTGCAATATTTGGGTCATTTGAAAGATTTATAGGTATTCTAATAGAACATTATGCTGGTGCATTCCCTCTTTGGCTCTCACCTGTACAAGTAAAAATAATTCCAGTACGAGAAAATCATAACGAATATGCAAAACAAATTTATGATTTATTAAAAGAAAATAATATACGAGCAGAATTAGCTAATGAAAATGGAAATCTAGGTGGAAAGGTTCGTGATGCTAAAAATAACAAAATCCCTTATTGGATAGTTATCGGGGACAAAGAAATAGAAGCAGATAAAATTACCTTAGAATCTCGAGACAAAGGACAACTTAATCAAATATCAAAAGAAGAACTTATAGCAAAACTTTTAAAAGAGATAAAAAGTAAAAAGTAAAAAAGAAATGCTCGCAAAACTCATGTCAATTTCGGCAGCGGGATGTTAAATATCAATCTCAGCAAGTTTTGCATTTGATTGAATGAATGATTTTCTTGGAGGAACTTCGGAGCCCATTAAGATCTCAAAAACTTTGTTGGCTTCTTCAGCATCATCTATGTTTACCTTCTTTAATACTCTATGGCTAGGATTCATTGTAGTCTCCCAAAGTTCTTCTGGATTCATTTCTCCGAGACCTTTATAACGTTGAATGTGGATTTTATTAGATTTAGATTTTGTTTCAATATCATTCTCAATATCGGCAGACTCGTTCTCATCAACATCGGCATCAGAATGTCCAATCTCCTCAAAATCGGCATTGGAACGTCCAATAATTTTTATTTTTTCTTCATCTGAATAAGCATAATTAATTTCTTTACCTTTTTTTATTTTATAAAGTGGTGGCTGTGCAATATAAATATATCCTGCATCTATAACTTGTCTAAAATATCTATAAAAAAGAGTAAGTAAAAGTGTACGAATATGCGCACCATCGACATCAGCATCTGTCGCAATAATTATTTTATGATAACGCATTTTTTCAAGATCAAAAGTATCTCCAATAGAAGTACCCATAGCTATAACAAGTGCTCTCACTTCTTTTGATGCAAGCATCTTGTCTATACGAGCTCGTTCAACATTTAAAATTTTTCCACGAAGAGGAAGTATCGCTTGAGTACGTCTATCTCTTCCTTGTTTTGCTGAACCTCCTGCAGAATCTCCCTCTACTAAGAATAATTCTGATTCTTCAGCACTTTTACTTTGACAATCTGCAAGTTTTCCAGGAAGAGTCATTCCCTCAAGAGCACCCTTTCGAAGCACAGAGTCTTTTGCTGCTTTCGCTGCCTTACGAGCCTTCAATGCAAGTATAGATTTATTAATTATAGATTTAGCTTCATCTGGATTCTCTTCTAAAAAAGCAGAAAAGGCTTCTCCAAAGACAGTAGAAACAGCACTTTGTGCTTCCATTGAACCCAACTTTGCTTTAGTTTGACCTTCAAATTGAATTTCTCTAAGC
>PFOY01000045.1 GCA_002792755.1 Candidatus Nomurabacteria bacterium CG_4_10_14_0_2_um_filter_30_12 | reverse complement strand
CCTTTCTTTTATTTGTCTTGATGTAACATATTTCCCTTCACGACCAGCAAAAGGAGAATCATTTACTAAAAAATTAAGTGACAATGTTGGTTCATCAATTGCTATATGAGGAAGTTGCTCTACGCTTTCATCTTCACAGATAGTCTCACCAATATAAATATCTGGTATACCAGCCAAAAGTACAATGTCTCCAGAAGTTGCTTCATTTGTTTCCTTTCTATTTATTCCTTCAAATCCAAAAAGTTTAGTTATCTTGCCTGTTCTTATGCCATTTTCACCTTTTATAAAAACTTGAGCATGAGACGACATTTTTCCAAAATAAATTCTCGCTACAGCCATACGGCCTAGAAAATTATCATAACCAAGATTAAAAACCTGAGCAGACATCTTTCCCTTTTCATTAAGAGATGCTGATGGAACTTTTTCTAAAATTCTATCTAAAAGTGGAGATAAATCTTCTGACTTATCATCTAAATGGTTAAAGGCTTTTCCTTCACGCCCTATTGCATATACAGTTTCAAAATCTGCTTGTTCTTCATTCGCTCCTAATTCAAAAAATAAATTTAAAACTTCTTCATGAACTCTGTGTGGATCAGAAGCAGATTTATCTATTTTATTTATAACAACAATAGGTTTTAAACCTAATTCAAGAGATTTTTTTAAAACAAACCTAGTCTGTGGCATTGGTCCTTCTACTGCATCCACTAGAAGAAGCACAGAATCAACAGCACGCAATACACGTTCTACTTCAGAACCAAAATCAGCATGACCAGGTGTATCTACAATATTTATTTTCGTACCTTTATACATTATAGATGTATTTTTTGAATAAATAGTAATACCACGCTCTTTTTCTAGAGCATTTGAATCCATTGATATATTTTCATCTTGCAAGCCACCATTTTGCTTCATTAAAGCATCGGTAAGAGTAGTCTTACCATGGTCAACGTGTGCAATGATTGCGATATTTCTAATTTCCATAATTTTTAAAATAATTGTTATGTCTAAATAAAAAAAGACCAGAGGCCTAAAATTCAGTTAGACTAATAATAGCATACATTTTAAAAAATAACAAACTTTTAAAAAATTTAATACCCTTTTGGATACCAAATAAAAAGATTCTCTGGCACTTCTGTCCAATCATTGTATTGAATTATTTTACCACCCTTAAAAATTGATTTTGTATAAGAATAAACACCATAATCTTTATTACCATACTTACTATACAAACTATTCCACCTAACTTCATTAAATGGAAAATCATTAAAAATCTCTAAATTAGAAAATCCTATAGCATTATCTTTCTCACATCTATATTCAATAACAGAAGCGAGTGCTACATGTCCATCTTCAAAATTAATAAGTATTCTATTGTTTCCTATAAACTGATAATAATTTGGTTTACCCCACACAGTAGACCCTAACACTGGACGCTCTACTACTTTTTTTTCAAATTCTAGCCAACTATCAACAAAAGTATTAATGGTTTTAATTCGAGTATCTTTATCAAAATCACATCCAACTTTAATGGGTTCTTGCATTATTGGATTATCATTCGCAGGTGCATCGACTTTTTTAATTAAAGTTAAATACATAATTATGCCAGCAAGCACAACTGCTAAGACAACAAATATAACACTAACAAACCCTTTTTGTTTCATCTTACTATTATAACACGAATAAGCATTTTTAATTTTGTGCGCCGGGTAGGATTCGAACCTACGTAGCCCGAAGGCGACAGATTTACAGTCTGTTGTAATTGACCACTCTACCACCGACGCATTTATACAAAATAACATAAAATAACTTTTTTTGCATCTTTGAATAGTTATTTTTAATAATTATAAAATTTGATTTTTATTTCAAAATATTGTACTCTTGTACTTAATAAAAAGTACAAAATAATTCAATCAAATAATACGAAAGGGTCCATAAAATGAAAAAGCCAAAAATCAAAGTTCTAGTAGTTGATAGACCGCTGGAACCAGAAGAATTAATAGATGGAAAATTTTTTCGTTCATATCAGTGTGAATATGACATAATTGTTTCACTTACTAATAAAAAAATAACAGAAATAATTTTCTTTAATGGACAGTTAATAAGTCAATTAGAAAAAATCTTCCGTTCTTTAATTAGTGAAGAATTTTTTTTATTCTATTTAATTAATCTAAATAGCATGGAAGAAAATATTTTTTTTGATACTATGTCGGAAAAATTTAAAATTATTGAAAAATCATCTCTAACTTCTTTGGAAAAAGAAGAAAAAGAATTTTCAGAAAGCTTCCAAAAAGCTATCATGTAAATTAAAGAGCTGTCAGTGGATTATATTATATAATTACACGGGCTCTTTTTCGTTTAATCAAATTTATCTACACTCTACTCGAAGACTTAGAGCCTATATGTATTGGACTTTTTATTTTTCCTTTTTTTGTTTCAATCAAAAGTTCATTATTTTTAACAGAAACAAATACTGTATCCCCTTTCTTCGCACTATTTGAAATAATATAATTTGCCACTGGATTCAAAATCTTATTCTGAACTAAACGATTAAGTGGTCTTGCACCATAATGTGGATTGTATCCTTCTTTTGCTAAATAAGATAAAGCTTCATCAGAAATTTTAAAATCTATATTCTTAACAAGAAGTCTATCTTTTACAATCTTTATTCTCAAATTAACTATTTCTTTGATAGCTTCTTCTGTGAGAATATCAAATACAATTATTTCATCTAAGCGATTTATGAATTCTGGTCGGAAATAATCTTTCATAGCTTCTATCACTTTTTCCTTCATATTACTATAATTTTCTTTATCAGAATTATTAGAAAATCCAATTGATTCCATTTTCTCAACAAATTGAGAACCAATATTTGAAGTGAGAATAATAATTGTATTTTTAAAATTAACCACTCTTCCCTTTCCGTCTGTTAATCTTCCTTCATCTATCACTTGAAGTAACATATTAAAAATCTCAGGATGAGCTTTTTCAATTTCATCAAAAAGTACTACAGAATATGGACGGTGTCTGACTGATTCAGTGAGCTGACCTGATTCATCATAACCAACATATCCAGGAGGTGAACCAATAAGTTTAGAAACAGAATGCTTCTCCATGTATTCAGACATATCTACTCTTATAAGAGCACTATCATCATTAAACATAAATTGAGCGAGAGCTTTTGTAAGTTCCGTTTTTCCGACACCAGTAGGACCTAAGAATATAAATGAACCACTTGGTCTATCTGGATCCCCTATACCAGCACGTGAACGACGTATTACATCGCAAACACGTGATATAGCATCATTTTGACCGACTACCCTCTTCTTCAATTCTTCCTCTATCCTTTGCAATTTAGCACGATCTTCCTCAAGCATTTTAGTAAGAGGAATTCCAGTCCAACGTGCTACGACTTCTGCTATATCTTCTTCTGTCACTTCCTCTTTTAAAATTCTTCTTGATTTTTGAAGTTTCTTTAAGCGTAAAAGTTTTGTCTCTAATTCTTTTTTAAGAATAGGAACTTTACCATAACGTATCTCAGCAACACGAGATAAATCAGCTTTCATCTCTGCATCTTCAGCAGACAAACGTAAAGTATCAAGTTCTTTTTTAATTGAACGAATTTCTATCACTATATCTTTTTCATTTTGCCACTTTAATTCAAGTTCTTTCGTTTTCTCATGAAAATTAGCAATTTCTTTTTCTATTTCTTTTATTCTATTTTTTGTACCTTTATTATCTTTTGATTTATTTTCAATTTCTTTTTTTAATGCTTCTTTTTCAATTTCTAGTCTCATTATTTTTCTATGTGTTTCTTCTAAAATAGGAGGTTTATTCTCAAGTGCAATTTTTAAAGAAGAAGAGGCTTCGTCTATTAGATCTACAGCCTTATCTGGCAAAAATCTATTTGTGACATAACGAGTAGAAAGATTTACTGAAGCTATTATCGCATTATCAGTAATTCGTACACCATGAAAAAGCTCATATTTCTCTTTAAGTCCACGAAGTATTGTAATAGCATCTTCTATGTTTGGTTCATCAATGTAGACAGGTTGAAAACGACGAGCCAATGCTGGATCCTTTTCAATATGTTTTTGATATTCTTTTAAAGTCGTCGCACCTATTGCCCTCAACTCTCCACGAGAAAGTGCGGGTTTTAACATATTTGAAGCATCCATAGTACCTTCTGACCCTCCAGCACCGACAATGGTATGTATCTCATCAATAAAAAGAATAACTTTTCCATCAGCTCTTTCTATCTCTTTCATTATACCTTTCAATCTTTCTTCAAACTCTCCACGATATTTTGTACCAGCAATAAGAGAACCTAAATCAAGAGAAACGAGCTCTTTATCTTTTAAAGATTCTGGAACATTATTTTTTGTAATACGTTCTGCAAGACCTTCCACTACTGCTGTCTTACCTGTACCAGCTTCTCCTATTAAAATAGGATTATTTTTAGTCCTACGAGAAAGAATCTGAATAATACGCATTATTTCATTATCACGCCCAATCACAGGATCGAGTTTATCTTCCTTAGCTAATTTTGTTAAATTACGAGTATATTTTAAAAGTAATCTAAATTTCTTTGGTTCAGATACATCTGTAATGTTTTGACTACGAAGTTCTTCTAACACTTTCAAAACAGGTTCTTTTAATATTCTAAATCGTGCTAAAACTTCTCGTGCTTCTCCTGCTATCTCAAGCATCGCGATAAAAAGATGTTCAGTAGACACAAAATCATCTTTCATATATTCTGATAATTTTACAGAATGTTCTATCACTTGTGCTAAATCAGGATTAAGATAGATCTGATATGCAGGAGAAAGAGTACTATGAGATTCTGGTGTCTCAATAGTTTCTAATATAGAATCTGTCAAAAACATCGTATCTATTTCTAATCTATCTAAAATAGAATTCACCATACTTTCTTCTTGAAGCAATAAAGCTGCAAGTAAATGCAGAGAAGAAACATGATTCTGCCCACGTTCAATAGCTAACTCATGAGCCTTTTTGATTGCATCTTTTGATTTAGTTGTAAATTTATTAAGTGGTGGCATATATATTTAATTCTCAATTTCAAATTATTAATTTCAAATTTTAATTCGTAATTCGTAATTTTTAATTCGTAATTACTTATTTTATGGTGTTTTTGTTTCAAGCTTTAGTGTAGCATCTTTAGCTTTTAGAGCTTCTCTAATAGCACCAATTGAAGTAAAAGATGTAGTATCACCGGATAATGCTATTCCTAGTGCATCACCATTTAAATCAAGCACTAATGCACCAGCATTTGATTTTGTAACATTTATCTTAATATCTTTATCACCTTCAAACATAAAAGACGATATCACATTTCCTAAAATTAAAATCTTCTGTCCTGCTTTCATTTTATTTAAATCACCAAACACTGGAACAGAAAAAGTAACTTTGTTCTTTTCATCAAGTGGAGCACCTATCTTAAGAAATGAAAATCCATTTGTATCAGTTAAAACAAAATCAGTTTTAAACTTTCCACTATTATTCTTTACATAATAAACTTGTCCTCCTGAAACAAGAGTATTATCAGCTGCAATTATACCATCACTAGAAACTACAAACCCTCTTCCAGCTCCTACTTCAATAGTTTTACCATCTGCATCTAAGGTCTCTTTCATTATAGAAAAAACTGCTGATTGATTTTTAGCAATAGCATCTACGACCAAATCTTCTTCTTTAATAATCACTGTGTTCGTGACAGTCTTACCTTCTTGTGGAACGATCTTCTCCACAGTCTCTCTAACTACACGATTGATAGGGACAGTCACAGAAGAAGGAGCTTGTTGCATTAAAGTCACAGTGACAATACCTGTCGCAATAGAAGTGACAAAAGAAAGCAATATAGCAAGCATTATTAATTGTGATTTATTTAATTCTTTTACGTCCATTCCTGTATTATATCACAAGTGTCAAGCTTTTTTCTAGTATTAAAAATTTACTTATACCACTTATTTAATTTTTGCAAAATTTGTGATAAAGCTTTGATAGTATAATCAATATCTGCTTTCGTTGTACTTTTACCTAAAGAAAACCTAACACCACCTATTTCTTTATTTAAACTAGGATTAATAGCTTCTATTACATACGAACCTCCTTTTTGTGAACTCTTACAAGCACTTTTTGAAGATGCCATTATTCCTTTTGCTGAAAGTTCAACAACTAATAAATCACTAGGAATTTTTAAAAAAGTAACATTTATATTATTTGGTAATCTTTCTTTTAAATCTCCGTTCACAATAATATCAAAATTAGATAATTTCTTAATAAAATAATCTCTTAATTTAGTTAATCTTTTATTTTCTTTTTCTTTATTTTTTTGTATTAGTTTTAACGCTTCAGAAAATTTTACAATTTCTGCCAAATTCTCTGTACCAGGACGTAACCCCATTTCTTGATCTCCACCACCAAATATTGATGAAAGTGATACAGATTTTCTTTTATATAAAATACCCACTCTTCCAGCTCCTTCTATTTTTGTACCAGAAAGTGAAAGCAAATCCACACCTAATTTTTCTACATTAAGATCTAAATAATTAACAGCTTGCACTGCATCTGTATGAAACAGGCAAGACCTGTTTTTTAACAGGCCTTGCCTGTTGTTTTTATTATAATGTCTTATTTCTTTAGCAATTTCTTTTATTGGTTGTATTGTACCAATTTCATTATTTGCATACATTACAGATACTAATATTGTATTTTTCTTTATTTCTTTTTTTATTTTTTTAGGATCTACTATCCCATTTTTCTCAACAGGCACTATAGATATTTGAGCTAGTCCTCTTTTTTTTAATATTCTAAATGTTTCCAAAACAGAAGGATGTTCTATGTTAGTTGTAATGATATGTGGTTTAGTGAAGGCCTCTCTTTCATTTAAAGACAAAGGAAATGCTTTAACAAATACCACTCCCTGTATTGCAAGATTATTAGATTCTGTTCCACCACTCGTAAAGATTATTTCCTGATGTCGAGCACTTAAAATATTAGCCACATCTCTACGTGCATTTTCTAATTCTTTTTTAGCTTTTATTCCAAGTGTATGTACAGAACTCGGATTTGCATCTACAGAAGCTGCATAATCTAAATATATATTTTTATTTGATTTAGCCATTAAAATAGTATATATTGAAACGATATGAATCCCGCACGAAACTACGGGAAATTAATCATAACACAATAATTCTATCATAAAAAATATTGATAGGGTTTCGTACGGGATGAATATAAAGCTCGAAACAATTTTATTTATCTTTTTTGGAATTACAACTCTATTAAGTTTTGTTTGGATAATCAAGACAGAAAAACGTCTAAAAAGATTTTTTGCTGGTAAAAAAGCAAAAGATTTAGAAGAAAGTATTAAAATCTTAGAAGAAAATATATCAAAATTAAAATCTGAAAAAGAAATTATAGAAAAAAAAATTATAGAAATAAATCAAAAACTTAAAAAAAGTATTAGGGGTTTAGAAACAATACGATTCAATCCTTTTCCTGACCAAGGAAGCAATCAGAGTTTTGCTGTTGGTATGGTAAATGAAGA
This sequence comes from Candidatus Nomurabacteria bacterium CG_4_10_14_0_2_um_filter_30_12, assembly GCA_002792755.1. Classification (GTDB taxonomy): domain Bacteria; phylum Patescibacteriota; class Minisyncoccia; order Phycocordibacterales; family UBA9973; genus UBA9973. The sequence goes on along the minus strand of PFOY01000045.1, from coordinate 3,526 downwards.
TGGTGATGGAGTAGTATTTTCAAGTCTATATTCAAGAGAAAGAATGAGTGTCTTTGCTAAACCTATCAAAAATGGAAAATCAGAATATGAATTAACTTCTGAAGAAAAAAATGTATTAGATAAAGCAAAAATATAATGGATCCCGTTAGAAATAACGTAAATATTGAAAATGGGATATAAAAGTTAAATATTAATAATTAAGAATAAATTTCTAACGGGATGGAAAAAATGAATAAAGAAAACATAATAGAAAGACCACCAGTAGTGGTAATAATGGGCCATATTGACCATGGTAAGTCTACTCTTCTTGATTATATAAGAAAAACAAATATTGTAGAAAAAGAAATTGGTGGAATAACACAAAATATTTCTGCTTATGAAGTCATACTCACACAAACAGATTCAAAAAAAGAAAAAAAAGTAACTTTTATAGATACACCTGGACATGAATCATTTTCAAAAATGCGTGAACGAGGGTGCCAAATAGCTGATATTGCTATCTTGATAGTATCTGCAGAAGATGGAGTGAAACCACAAACAATAGAAGCTTGGAAAACTATTATTGAAAATAAAATACCATGTATAATTGCAATAAATAAAATTGACAAAGAAAATGCAAATATTGAAAAAACAAAAACAGAACTAGCTGAAAATGAAATATATCTTGAAAATTATGGTGGTAAAATACCATTTATAGAAATTTCTGCAAAAAAGGGCACTGGAATCGATGATTTACTATCTTTAATCAATATTCTTTCTGAAATGGAAAATTTTACTGGAAACAAAGAAGAAAATGCTTCAGGTTTTATACTTGAGGCAAATCTTGATTCAAAGCGTGGGATAGAAGCTACACTAATAATAAAAAATGGAACCCTTTCAAAGGGAATGATTGTAGCAACAGAAGATAATACATGTTCTACAAATATAATGGAAAACTTTTTAGGAGAAAAAATAAACGAAGTAAGCTTCTCATCACCTATACGACTTATTGGTTTTTCTAAAATTCCTCAAATAGGATCAGAATTTAAATCTTTTAAAAATAAAAAAGAAGTAGCAAAATATATAGAAAATTGTGAAAAGAATAAAAATACTAATAAAAATGAAAAAGTAAACAAAATAAATAGTGATAAAAAAATAATACCAATAATATTAAAAGCTGATATATCGGGTTCAATAGAGGCGATAGAAAAAGAAATAAATAAAATAAACTACGAGCTTAACGCCACAGTAAGTAAAAATGCAGAATTTAAAATTATACAAAAAGGAGTAGGACCTATCGGAGAATCAGATATAAAAAATATAAGTAGTTGTGAAAATGTATTAGTAATTGCTTTTAATGTAAAAATAGATAAAAGTGCTATTGAGTTAGCAGATAAAAGAAGTATACACATCTCATCATTTGATATCATCTATAAAATGACTGAATGGCTTACAACTGAAATAGAAGAAAGAAGACCAAAAATAGAAACAACAGAAACTACAGGTAGAGCAAAGATACTTAAGGCCTTTAGTCATACAAAAGAACGACAAATAATCGGTGGTAGAATATTAGAAGGATGTATTATGTTAAATAAAACAGTGAAAATAATAAGAAGAGAATTTGAAATAGGGCGTGGAAAAATAGTAAATCTAGAAAAAGGTAAAGTAAAAGTAAAAGAGGTCGAAGAAGGTGTAGAATTTGGAATGATGATAGAATCAAAAATAGAAATTGTAGAAGGAGATATTATTGAATCATTCAACATAACACAAAAATAATGGAAAGAAATGAAAAAGTAGCAAATCTCATAAAAGAGCTTGGAGCTCAATTTTTAGGACATGAAAATAACCACACTTCTCTTATCACAGTCACCTCTTGTAATGTATTTCCAGATCTCAAACGTGCCACTATTTTTATAACAGTATTTCCTGATGAAAAAGAACACGATGCACTCGATTTTGTAAAACGTAAAAGAGGAGAATTACGCACACATTTAAAAAAGAATATGCAAATTAAAACTATTCCATTTATAGACATCCAAATAGATAAAGGAGAAAAGAATAGACAAAAAATTGACGAATTGCTTCGAAATGGTTAGACTTTTTAAATAAAATATTCGGCCTGGTAGCCAAGTGGTAAGGCAGAGATCTGCAAAATCTCTATGCGGCGGTTCAATTCCGCCCCAGGCCTCAATTGTAATTTGAAAATAAAAATATATAATAGATAAGTTGGTTTTACAATTGCCCGAGTGGCGGAACTGGTATACGCGCACGACTTAAAATCGTGTCTCGCAAGGGATGTGGGTTCGATTCCCACCTCGGGCACAATCAATTTATAATTGATAATTAATTTTTCATTTCCGTCCCCGCGTTTGCTAAAGCTTCAGACGGGCAAGTATAGATGTTTTGGTAGGTATACAGCAAAATAAATAGTAAGTTCTTTTAGTCGCTTATGTAGTATTTTATTTCCGCCCGTAGCTCAGCTGGTAGAGCAGATCCCTCTTAAGGATAAGGTCCTCGGTTCGATCCCGAGCGGGCGGACAAGAAAAAATTTGTTAATTTTTTCTTGTAACTATTGGCATATGCTATATGTTTTAGTATAATAAGAATATGGCATATAGAAAAAATAAAGTAAAATTAATTTGGAATAATAATTTTGCATACATCATAGGAGTAATCGCAACTGATGGTAATCTATCTAATGACTTGAGACATATAATTATCACATCAAAAGACTATGAAATGGTAACAAATTGCAAAAAACATTTAAAAATTACAAATAAATTTAGCAAAACCGCTAGGGGTAGATCAAAAGATAAAAAATATTATATGCTTCAATTTGGAGATAAAAATTTTTTTAATTTTTTATTAGATCTGGGTTTAACACCTAAAAAATCAAAAACAATATCAGAATTAAAAATACCTCAAAAATATTTTGGTAACTTTTTTAGAGGATGTATAGATGGTGATGGAAGTATATCAATATCTAAACATCCTGAAAGCAAACATCTTCAATATAAAGTTAGGCTTTGTTCAGCAAGTAAAGAATTCCTTGATTGGAATTTAAAAATGTGTAAAATAGTATTTAATGGTATAAAAGGAGGTTCAATTTGTAAATCAAAAAATAGTTCTGTTTATACTCTTTCACTTTGTAAAAAAGATAGCTTTATTATCCTTAATGAAATATATAAAGGAAATGTGTTATGCTTATCAAGAAAGAAAAGAGTTGCATTAAAAATACTTGGGCAAGTGGCGTAATTGGTAGCCGCTCCAGTCTTAGGAACTGGTCTCGTAAGAGGTGGGGGTTCGAGTCCCCCCTTGCCCACCTTGACTTTTATATTAATAAGTGCTATACTTGTTAATATAAGTCCCGTTAGAAATTTACAAAACGGGAAACCATTATAAAATAACACTAATTACCTATTTTTATATATAAAATATATATGTATAAATAGTATAATTTCTAAACGGGATGAGTAAAATAAATAATAAAATAATATTACTTTCAAGTATTTTAGTCTTTGTTTTTGAACTTTCTTTGACTTTACCT
>PFOY01000026.1:10197-10364 GCA_002792755.1 Candidatus Nomurabacteria bacterium CG_4_10_14_0_2_um_filter_30_12 | reverse complement strand
TTTCATAATTTTCACCTTCAATTACTCTTTTTGAGTTTTTTAGGTGTTTAAAAAATCTTTTAGTCGAAGATTTTTTTATTATCTAATTTAAATTTTATGAAAACACAAACAATAATTATATGGATATTTGCTACTTTTGGTATATTGATATTACTTATGTATTGGGG
>PFOY01000026.1:0-10188 GCA_002792755.1 Candidatus Nomurabacteria bacterium CG_4_10_14_0_2_um_filter_30_12 | reverse complement strand
TATAACATCATCAACATTATATGATGATTCTAATGAAGTAAGTAAAATAAGTGAAATAAAAAACCAATTAATTACATCAGAAACCTTTTATGATTTTGGTAAGATTTCTATGGCAAATGGGGATGTAAGTAAAACATTTAAAGTTACTAATGAATCTAATGAAGATGTGTTAATTCCCAGTTTAACTACTTCTTGTATGTGCACGCATGCTTATTTTATAGAGTCTGATGGAAATAAAAGTGGTCCATTCGGTATGCCAGGTATGGGAGTTGTTCCTAAATTAAATAAAATAATAAAAGCTGGAGAATCTGCAGATATTGAAGTTGTCTATGATCCTAATGCTCATGGTCCAGCTGGAATTGGTATGATTGATCGGTTTGTTTATCTTGAAGATGCTGATGGTAATAAATTACAATTTGAAATTAAGGCGAATGTAACACCCTAAATTATATGAAAAAAATAATAATTACAATCAGTATTTTGCTTGTTGTCATAGTTAGCATAGTTATTCTTAAAAACGATCCTGCAACTTCATTAATAATTTGGAGTATGAGTAAACAAGGAACATGGTTATTACCCCTTGTATTAATTTCTGCGCTTCTGGACAGCATTCACCCATGCTCGTTTTCAATTCTCCTTATTACTATTGCATTTTTGTTTGGTGTACAAATGACAAGAAAGAAAATTCTTCAGGTAGGAGGAACATATATTGCTGGAATTTTTGTAGCGTATCTTTTAATTGGTCTCGGAATTCTCAAAGTTTTGCATCTTTTTAACACCCCACATTTTATGGGAAAATTAGGTGCAACTCTTTTAATAGTTTTTGGATTTATCAACCTTATTAATTATCTTTTCCCAAATTTTCCGATTAAATTAAAAATTCCTTCATTTACCAAAGGGGCAATGGGAAGATTAATGGAACGTTCATCAACAATAGCTGCATTTGGTCTTGGGATTTTGGTTGGTATTTGTCAATTTCCATGTATGGGTGGTCCATATTTAATGGTTATCGGTTTGTTGCGTGATCAAGTTACATATTTCAGTGGATTCAATTATTTGCTTCTCTATAATTTTATTCTGATTATTCCTTTAATTGCAGTTCTTTTTGTTTCTTCAGATAAAATTTTACTTACAAAAGTACAAGAATGGAAAAATACTAACATAAGTAAAGTAAAATTATGGGCAGGACTTGTTATGATTATTATTGGTATTTTAATTTTCTTCATATAAATTTTATGGATCAAAAAATAATGAAAATAAAAAAAATTATTGTTTTTTCTGTAGTTTTTGTCTTGATTATATTTTTAGGTTTTGCTCCAAGTTCGACCCAAAAAACATTGGCAATTTATTGGGGAGACTTAGGATTAAAAATGGTAGATGCTGGAGTAATTGATAGAGAAAAAGTTGAAGGTCTTTATAAAGAAAGATATAATCTTTCTGAAAAAGATAAGGAGATAATATATGGCAATCATAATGGTGACATTATGATTACTTCAGAAAATTCAGGAATGATGCTCAATATGCTTTGGGCATTTGGATTAGCTAATAAGAATCCAATTCTTGAAAATGGTCCAATGATGGATTCAAGATACGGTGGAGCTGAAAATTTTGCATCAACTAGTGGATGGACGCTTGCAAAAGGGAACGTGATGGATCATTACAGTATGCATAAGTTTTTGATATTAACTTCAGAACAACAAATTCTAGTTGAAAAAGTTACAAAAAATGTTTATCGGCCGTGTTGTAAAAATTCAACTTACTTTCCAGACTGTAATCACGGAATGGCAATGCTCGGATTGTTAGAGCTTAAAGCTTCTCAAGGGGCAAATGAGGCAGATATGTATAAGACTGCATTAGAAGCAAATGATCTCTGGTTTCCAAAAGTAGAAAAATCAGGATGTAGTGTATAATTAATATTGATCGAATTATTAACAATTAATTTTCAATTATTATGATGTACGGATTATATAATGGTTATGGAGGGTGGGGTGCAGGGAGTATGATGGGCTGGTTAGGAGGCGGAATTATGATGATTTTATTTTGGGTGATAGTTATTTATTTTATTGTTTGGCTTGTTCGCAATAACAAAACAGGTGAAATTAATAGCAATAAATCTCTTAATATCTTAAAAGAAAGGTATGCTAAAGGAGAAATAGACAAAAAAGAATTTGAAGAAAAGAAAAAAGACTTGAGTAATTAGAGAGATTATGAATTTTTGTAAAGATACTGTATGATAGAATAATGCAAAAAACATATATATTTAACGTAAACGGGATGCATTGCAATGCGTGTGTTGTGTTAACAGAAAGTGAGCTTAATGAGATGAGAGAGATTTCTCATGCAAAAGCATCACTAAAAGATTTTAGCGTAGAAGTGACAGGAGAATTCGGAGATAAAACTATAGAACAAATTAGAGATGAGTTGAGTGTGGTATTAAAACCACATGGATATACTTTATCTATTGAAAAACAAAGCAATTTTATAAAGTGGTCTGATTTTTATATTGCTATTCCTGTCGCTTTAGGATTTATTGCTTTTTTTATTCTTTTACAAAAGTTAGGTATTGTGAATTTAATAAATGCATCAAAAGTAAGTTATGGCACTTCCTTTATCATTGGTCTTGTCGCATCTGTCTCTACATGTATGGCTGTAGTCGGAGGGCTTGTGCTTTCAATGTCAGCAAATTTTGCTAAAGAAGACCCTTCGACTTCGCTCAGGGTGGGTAATATGCGACCACAGATTTTATTTCATATTGGGCGTCTTGTTTCATTTTTTATTTTAGGTGGTGTAATAGGTCTACTTGGTTCTACATTTCAACTTGGTGGAACTGGTACATTTATTTTAAGTATAATAGTTGCCATTGTTCTTCTTATTCTTGGTATTAATCTTCTTGATATTTTCCCTTGGGCAAAGAAACTTCAACCTACTATGCCGAAATTTATTGGTAAGTATGCTCATGGTTTAAAGAATATCAATCACACTCTTACTCCAGTATTGGTTGGTGTTGCTACATTCTTTTTACCTTGTGGTTTTACTCAATCAATGCAGATATATACTTTGACTACTGGAAGTTTTTTGACTGGATCATTAATAATGTTCTTTTTTGCACTTGGAACACTTCCCGTGCTCTCGCTTTTAAGTTTTAGTTCTCTTGGAATTCATAAAAAGGCACAATCTAGTGTATTCTTTAAGTCAGCTGGTATTGTCGTGATATTTTTTGGAATTTTTAATTTAATTAGTGCTTTAGTTGGATTTGGTATAATTCCACCAATTTTTAGTTTTTAAAATAATTTATTATAATGATTAAATAAAATAAATATAAGATAAATAATTATGACAACAAATAAAACGACTTATATAGCAATAATTATCGCACTGGTTCTAATATTTGGTGCTGTTGTTTTGTCTGGTAATAAGAGTGGTGGATCAGAATCTTCTTTTAAAGATGGTGACAATGTGAGTATAGTTGATGGTAAACAAATAATTGAAATAAGTGCAAAAGGCGGATATTCTCCAAGAGTTACAAAAGCTAAAGCTAATATAGAAACAGTAATAAAAATGGAGACGAGTGGGACATTTGATTGTTCTTCAGCTTTAGTTATTCCAAGTCTTGATTATCGTGCTAATCTTTCACCAAAAGATATAACAGAAATAAAAGTGCCACCACAAGATGTCGGTGCAAAATTACAGGGCTTATGTGCTATGGGTATGTATAGTTTTTCTATAGAGTTTAATTAACTGAGCCGGCACGAGGATTTGAACCCCGGACATCCACTTTACAAAAGTGGCGCTCTACCAACTGAGCTATGCCGGCATATTTTTATTTACTTGAATATACTATTAAATTTATTTTATTTTATCAATTTATTCTATTCCTTCTTCTTCTTTTATTATATGTTTAATTTTTTTTATCTTTTGTCTGTATTCTGAAATTACTTTTAGATATCCTGATACTTCTTTTTTTTCTATTGTTTCATTGTTTAGGATATTATTTTTCTTTTTAATTTTATTTTTTATTTTTTCTATAAGTATTATACTTTTTGTCTTTATAAAGTTTGAAGATTTAATAAAAAATTTAAGTGTCACAAAAAGTATAGCATAACCAAATTTTTTACTATTTTTAAATATTAGATGTTTTATTTTTTGTATATCTGCTACAAACGGATGAGAGTGTTCTACTGCTATTGCTTGGCCATTTTTTATAAGAATTAATTCACGTCCTATCATAACGATAATACCTGAGAGTGAAAGAAAGAAAAAAATAAAAGGTAAATACATCCCGTTAGAAATAGAAAATGCTTTGCATTTTCGTATTTAAATTATTTTTTATAATATTTTTAACCATATGATTTCTAACGGGATACATGATATTAGTATATTGAATAACGTTTAATTTCTTTTATAGTTGCTTTATTTTTATCTAAGAGCTGTTCTATCGTTTCATCTCCATTTTTTATAAATATTTGATTAAGTAATGTTTTTTCTTTAAAATAAGTATTTATTTTACCTTCTAACATTTTCTTTTTTATATCTTCTGGCTTATTTATCTCTGCAACTTCTTTTTTGAAGATTTCTGTGATTGTATTTTTTACATCTTCGGTTATTTCATCTTTAGATATATACTCTGGTTTCATTGCTGTGATGTGCATAGCGATATCACGTGCTAATTCTTTATTTCCACCTGAAAGTGATACGACGACACCAACTTTATTGTTATGTACATAATTTCCTAATACATTTCCTTTTATTTCATATACATCACCTAGTTCTATTTTTTCTCCAGTTTTTTGAATGATAGGATCAATCATGTCTTTTGCACCTTCTTTCATTTTTTCAATATCTTCTTTGAAAGCTTTATTTGTTAGGTTTGATAGTAGATTTATGAAGTCTTCATTCTTTGATACGAAATCAGTTTCACAATGTAAAGCAATTAATAAAGATCTATTAGTATCTTCTTTTATAAAGACTCTTCCGTCTTTTGCATCACGTCCTGCTTTTTTTAATGCGATATCAGAACTCGTCTTTTTTAAAATAGCTAGAGCTTTTTTCATGTCTCCTTCGGCTTCTTCTAACGCATTTTTACATTGCATTACAGAAATACCAGTCGCATCTCTAAGTTCCTTTATTAAAGAAAGTGCTATATTTTTTGACATATTATTTATTTTTCTTTTACAACTAAAGATTTTAGGCCTTCATTGTAAGTATTAATTATAGATGTAGTAAAAAGTTTTATTGAAGGTATTCCAGAGTCATTGGCTACGATAGGGTAATCAATGCCTTTTATGTTTGAATCAGAATTTGATAATGTAATGACTGGCACATTTGATTTACGAGCTTCTGTAGCAGCAATATGTTCTGCTTTTGAATCAATTACAAATAAAGCATCGGGTGTTTTTTTAAGACCAATTAAACCTCCGTAGAATTTTGTAAGCTTTTCCATCTTTTTAGCCATTACTACTCGTTCTTTTTTTGTATATTTTTCTAATCCACCTTCTACATTTTCTTTATTATATTTTTCAAGTTCAGCAATTCTTTTTTTTATTTCTGTAAAATTACTTAATGTGCCTCCTATCCAACGTACATCTATATAAGGCATATTTAAAGAAAGTGCTGCATTTTTTATTATATCTTTAGCTTCAGGTTTTGAACCAACAAAAAGAATGGTTTTATTTTGTTCACCTAGATTTTTAACGAATTCTAGTGCCTTTTCTAACATAACGCTTGTCTTTTCAAGGTCTATTATGTCTCCATTATTTTTTGTGGCATATATATATGAAGAGACAGAAGGGTGTCTTCTTGATTTACTGTAGCCATAATGTGCTCCTGCTTCAAACATTTTTTCTATGCTTACTATATTACTTATATTATTATCTTTTTTTTGTGATTTCAAATTCGTAGTTTGCATAAGGCTTATTCTAGCAGAAGATTTACAACTTTGCAACCAATATATAATTTTGCAAAAAAGATCTTTTTCGGGTAATATGAGGTAATGAGACAATCTAAACTTTTTACAAAAACTAAAAAAGAGGCTCCCACAGATGAAATATCTAAAAATGCTGAGCTTCTTATTAGGGCAGGTTTTATTCACAAAGAGATGGCAGGTGTATATTCATACTTACCTTTAGGTCTTCGTGTTTTAAATAAGATAGAAAATATAATAAGAGAAGAAATGAATATGGTTGGAGGAATAGAGATGAGAACAGCTGTATTTCAAAGTAAAGAAGTTTGGGAAAAATCAAACAGATGGGATGATGATATTGTTGATGCTTGGTTTAAAACAAAATTAAAAAATGGTGGAGAGGTTGGTTTGTCATTTACTAATGAAGAAGCTTATTCAAATATTTTGAAACAATATGTTTCTTCTTATAAAGATTTACCAATTTATCCTTATGATTTTAAAAATATTTTTAGAAATGAAGTTAGAAGTAAATCAGGAATAATGAGGGGTAGAGAATTTTACTGGAAAGCCCTTTATTCTTTTTCCAGAAATGAAGAAGAACATAATGAATTTTATGAGAAAATGAAAGTAGCTTATCAGAATATATTTAAAAGATCTGGAATTGGACATTTGACTTATATGACTTTTGCTTCTGGTGGAAGTTTTTCAAAGTATTCTCATGAATTTCAAACAGTGATTTCAGTTGGAGAAGACACTATTTATTTAGATGAAGATTCTGGTATTGCAATAAATAAAGAAGTTTATAATGATGAAACTATAAAAGGACTTGGTCTAATAAAAGAAAAATTGGTTGAAAAAAGAGCAGTTGAAGTAGGCAATATCTTTTCCCTTGGAACTAGATTTTCAGAACCTTTTGACTTGAAATATAAAGATGAAAAAAGCCAAGAAAACTTAGTAATAATGGGTAGTTATGGTATTGGATTAGGACGTCTTATGGGTACTGTTGTAGAAGCTTTAGCGGATGATAAAGGTATAATTTGGCCCGAAAGTATTGCTCCATTTAAGGTACATCTTCTTTTATTGGGAGATGATGAAGATGTAAAAAAAGAAGCAGATCATGTTTATGAAACTTTGACAAAAAATAATATTGAAGTACTTTTTGATGATAGAGTAGGTTTATCTCCTGGAGAAAAATTTGCGGATGCGGATTTATTAGGTATACCTTATAGATTTGTTGTTTCTTCTAGAAGTATGAAAGATAATGGGGTAGAGGTAAAAAAAAGGAATGAAGAAAAAGGTAAAGTTGTTTCTTTAGAAGAATTATTAGTTTTGCTAAAGCATAGTGCCTAGTGCCTGTGTTTATTTATGTTTGAAAAAATTTATAAATTAATATCAAATGACATTGGAATAGACTTAGGTACATCAAATACACTAGTCTATTTAAAAGGTCATGGTATTGTAATCAATGAACCTTCTGTCGTTGCAGTAAATGTAAAAACAAATCAAATTCTTGCTGTTGGAGAGAAAGCAAAAGATATGTTGGGAAGGACACCTGGACATATCAAAGCAGTTCGTCCTCTTGTAGATGGTGTTATTTCTGATTTTGAAGTGACAGAAGAAATGCTTTCATATTTAATAAATAAGGCAGATAAAATATCTAAAAAATTTGCAAGACCTAGAGTCATCGTTGGTGTTCCTTCTGGTACTACAAATGTTGAGACTCGTGCAGTATATGATGCTACTCGTTCAGCTGGAGCGAGAGAGGTATTCTTAGTTGAAGAACCTATGGCTGCTGCTATTGGAATAAAACTTCCCATTAAAGATCCTGTGGGTTCTATGATTATAGATATTGGTGGAGGAACTACAGATATTGCTGTCATATCTTTAGGAGGAATTGTTAAATCAAAAAATTTGAAGGTTGCAGGTGATAGATTTAATAACGATATTATCACATATATGCGTGATGAATTTAAGATTTTAATAGGTGAAACTACAGCAGAAATGGTAAAGATTGTTATTGGTTCTGTTCTTCCAGGAGAATATATGGAGACAGAGGTACGTGGACGTGATCTATTGACTGGTTTACCACGTGAAGTGGTAGTGACTGATTCTGATGTTCGTGAAGCATTTTCATTATCAATAAAAGAACTCATTGAAGGTGTGAAAGATGTACTTGAAACGACACCTCCTGAAATATTATCTGATGTGATGCATAGAGGTATCACACTTACTGGTGGTGGTGCATTATTGGGAGGACTTGGAGAACTTTTACAGAATGTTCTTAAAATACCTGTTTATGTGATAGATGATCCACTTACAGCTGTCGCACGTGGTACTGGTATTATTTTAGATAATATTCCATTTTATGAAGAAGTTTTAATTGGGAATCAAGATGAGTTACCTCCTAGATAAAAGAATAAAAAGAGATAAGTTAGTTAAATATATAATTTCTTTTATAATTTTATGTATTTTGATTTATTTTAGAAGCCCTGTTTTTAATGGGCTTTCTTATTTTTCTCATTTTATTTTTCGTCCTGTTTTAGTTTTAGGAAATAATATTGGTGAAAATATATCCAGTGCTGGTTCTTATTTTTATTCTAAAAAATCTTTACTTTTAGAAAATGAAAATTTGAGATTTAAATTAAATGAACAAGAAACAAGAATTTCTAATTACAATTCTATTTTAGATGAGAATTTAAAAATTAAAGAAATATTGGAACGCAAACAAGAGAAAACTAATATGATTTTAGCAGGAATTTTATCTAAGCCGAATCAATCACTATATGATACTTTAGTGATTGATGTCGGATTAAAAGACGGAATAGTGTCTGGTAAAAAAGTCTTTGCGAGGGGATTTATTCCTATTGGTTATGTTTCAGAAGTTTATGCTAATTCTTCGAAAGTTAATTTATTTTCAATTTCAGGTGAAAAGACAGAAGTTGTGATGGTGGGTGGTGATGTGTTTATGCAAGTAGTCGGTCGTGGTGGTGGAAATTTTGAAATGATATTACCTAGAGATTTTATTTTAGAAAAGGGTACGGAAGTAGTTTTGCCTGGTATCACACCTTATGTATTAGGAATTGTGGAGATTATTATTTCTGATCCACGTGACTCTTATCAGAAAGCATTACTTACAAGTCCTGTAAACATCCAAGGAATAAAATTTGTGGAAGTGGAGAAATAATATAATTTTACAAAAAGCTTAGTCTAGCATATATGATAGGTTAAGAAATTTATAATTATGGAATTTAAAATTGAGAAAAAATTAAATCCCGACAGAAGTCACGAAGGCTCACAAGGAGCTTCTACTTCTAACGGGACAAGAAATACCTTAGGACGTGCTGGAATTTTAATCACAGCCCACGGAATTATTAAAACTCCGTCTTTTGTTGCGGTGGGAACAAAAGCAACTGTAAAATCTCTTAATCCAGAGCAGGTACGTGATGCTGGTACTCAAGTTGTTTTAGGAAATACTTATCATTTATATTTACAGCCAGGGGATGAGATAGTAAGAGATGGAGGAGGTATTGGTAAATTTATGAATTGGTTTGGGCCGACAATGACAGATTCTGGAGGGTTTCAAGTTTTTTCTTTAGGAGCTGCTTATGGAAAAGATATCTCAAAAATTACTAAAATTACTGACCCTTCATTATTAATACCAGAAAGATTTGATGATAGTGATGCACCAAGACTTGCTAAAATAGGACAAGATGGTGTCTCTTTTAAATCTCATTTAGATGGAAGTATTCACTATATTACTCCTGAAAAATCTATACAAATTCAACATAATTTAGGTGCGGACATAATTTTTGCTTTTGATGAGTGCACTAGTCCTGTGGAAGATTTAAAGTATCAAGAAGAAGCATTAGAACGTACACATCGTTGGGCAGAGAGAAGTCTCGCAGAACATGAAAAATTAAAAAATGCGAAATTTCTACTTTCTAGCGCAGGAGAAAAAACAGAAGAATCATTCTTTATATGGTCGCTGTCTGAGCGTGCTCGCTCAGCGCTGCCTCTCGGCTCGTCAGCCTGCGAGACACCCTCTAAAGAATATTCTTCTGTTTTTTCTCCAGCCTTATTCGGTATCGTGCAAGGTGGTAGAGAAGAATCTTTACGAAAAAAATCTGCAAAAATTATTGCAGAGACAAATGTGGATGGTAAGTATTTTGATGGTTTTGGTATCGGTGGTTCTTTTGCAAAAGAAGATATGTCTTCTGTTGTGAAATGGGTGAATGAAATTTTACCAGAAGAAAAACCTCGTCACTTGCTTGGCATAGGGGAGCCTGAAG
>PFOY01000025.1 GCA_002792755.1 Candidatus Nomurabacteria bacterium CG_4_10_14_0_2_um_filter_30_12 | reverse complement strand
GAGAAGTACATGATGGAGAGACTATTACAGACTGGATGGAACAAGAACGTGAACGTGGAATCACCATTACTTCTGCTGCTGTCACTTGTTTTTGGACCCCAACTTATTCTGACCCAAAAGATAAAAGTAAAAAATACCGTTTTAATATTATAGATACTCCAGGTCACATTGACTTTACTGTTGAGGTAAAAAGATCACTTCGAGTATTAGATGGTGCTGTTGTTGTGTTTGATGGAGTTGCAGGTGTTGAACCTCAATCAGAAACAAATTGGCGTTATGCTGATGAAGCACGAGTACCTCGTATTTGTTTTGTTAATAAATTAGATAGGACAGGTGCTTCTTTTGAACATTCATATGCGACGATACTAGATCGTCTTACAAAAAAGGCTGTTCGTATGCAAATACCTATTGGTCTCGAAGAGAAACATGAAGGTGTTGTAGATTTATTTACAATGAAGGCTTTTTATTTTGAAGGTGAAATGGGAAACAAAGTTATTGAAAAAGAAATCCCTGAAGATATGAAAGCTCCCGCAGAAAAATATCATCATGAACTTATAGAAAAAATAGTAGAACAAGATGATGCGGTTATGAATGATTATTTAGAAGGAAAAGTTCCAGATATAGTGACTCTAAAAAAACTTTTAAGAAAAGGAGTTATTGCTAATGAAATTTTCCCAGTTTATGCTGGATCTGCTTTGAAAAATAAAGGTGTTCAATTAGTACTCGATGGTGTTGTTGATTATCTTCCTTCTCCTCTTGATATTCCTCCTATTACAGGTACAGACCCAGACCATGATGATGAACCAATAGTAAGACATGCTAGTGACGAAGAACCTTTTTCTGCGCTTGCATTTAAAGTTGCTACAGATCCTTTTGTCGGACAACTTATCTTTTTTAGAGTTTATTCTGGTACATTAGCTGCGGGTTCTTATATTTATAATCCACGTACTCGTAATAAAGAACGTATTGGTAGAATATTGCGTATGCATGCTAACGATAGAGAAGAAATGAAAAAAGTTTTTGCTGGAGAAATAGCAGCAGCAGTAGGACTAAAAGATACCATTACTTCTGATACTATTTGTGAAGAAGAACATCCTATTGAGCTTGATAGAATAATTTTCCCTGAGCCTGTCATTCAACTTCGTATTGAACCAAAAACAAAAGCTGACCAAGAGAAAATGGGTATGGCCCTCAATCGTCTTGCACAAGAAGATCCAACATTTAAAGTTTCTACTGATCAGGAGACAGGGGAGACCATCATTGCAGGAATGGGAGAACTTCATCTTGAAATTATTGTTGATCGTATGAAACGAGAATTTACTGTTGAGGCCAATGTCGGTAAACCACAGGTAGCTTATAGGGAGACCATTATTGGTACTTCAGACGCTGAAGGTAAATATATTAAACAATCTGGTGGACGTGGAAACTATGGTCACGTTAAGATAAAAGTAAAACCAATGGCTGTTCTTACAAAAGAAGAGATTGAAGACTTACCAAAAAATACAAAACGAGTAAATGGTTTTGAATTTATAAATACTATTAAAGGAGGTGTTATTCCACAAGAATATATTGCTCCTTGTGAAAAAGGATTTAGAGAAGGTCTCGATCGTGGAGTTTTAGCAGGATTTAAAATGGTGAATGTTTCTGTGGAGCTTTGGGATGGTAGTTATCATGAAGTTGATTCAAATGAAATGGCTTTCAAGATCGCAGCTTCTATGGCTATTCAGGATGCTTGTCGTCGTGCAAAACCAGTTATTTTGGAACCTATGATGAAAGTCGAAGTCGTCACTCCAGAGAAATTCATGGGAGACATTACAGGTAATCTTTCTTCAAAACGTGGAATTATTGAAGGCATGGAAGATAGAGGTATGAATAAAGTATTAAATGGTATCGTTCCTCTTTCCGAAATGTTTGGATATATGACAGGACTTCGTTCTATGACAGAAGGCCGCGCATCTTTCATTATGGAATTCTTACGTTACGATATTGTTCCAAATAACGTAGCAGACACTATCATTGCAGCTAGAAAATAAAAATGTTATCATTTTTTTGTATCTAGTTTTTTCTAATATAAGGAGATGTTTTATGTGGGCACATATTTTATTTGTCATATTGATAGTAATATCAATATGGCAAGATGGTTATGGGGGTGATGATCATTGTGGTGGACCATGAAAGTTGTTTGTTAAACCGCTTATTAGTTTAAGTGGTTTTTTATTTGACATTATTTTTTAATTTGCTACTATACTAACAACTGCACTTTCGCAGTTTTTATATTGCCGAATGAGCGATATCACGGAAAACTTTATGTTTTATGTGGTTCGCGAATGAAGGCAATACAAGGTTTCCTTATATTGCTTTTTTTATTATTAGCCCCGACGTAAAGTCGGGATCCCGACTTTACGTCGGGGTTTAATTATTTAGTAATAAGGCCTTAGTGACTGGTTCTCGTACACTGAGTTCTCATTATTAAAAAAATATTATGGCAGAAGAATTTAAGAGAGATAAACCACATATCAATGTGGGAACGATTGGTCACGTTGACCATGGAAAGACAACTTTAACAGCAGCAATACTACATGTGCTTAATTTAGCTGGTAAAACAGTTAGACTTCGTGGTGTTGACCAGATCGAC
Source organism: Candidatus Nomurabacteria bacterium CG_4_10_14_0_2_um_filter_30_12 (assembly GCA_002792755.1). GTDB lineage: Bacteria > Patescibacteriota > Minisyncoccia > Phycocordibacterales > UBA9973 > UBA9973. The sequence goes on along the minus strand of PFOY01000025.1, from coordinate 8,510 downwards.
AATGCTCCAGAAGAAAAAGCTCGTGGAATCACGATTAACATTTCTCACAATGAGTATGCTACTGACGCTCGTCACTATGCACACATTGATGCTCCAGGACACGCTGACTATATTAAAAATATGATCACAGGTGCCGCTCAAATGGATGGTGCTATTCTTGTTGTTGCAGCTACTGATGGTGCTATGCCTCAGACTCGTGAACACGTTCTTCTTGCAAAACAAGTTGGTGTTCCAAAAATGATTGTTTTCTTAAATAAATGCGACATGGTTGATGATAAAGATATGCTTGACTTAGTCGAAGAGGAAATTCGTGAACTTCTAACAAAGCAAGGTTTTGATGGTGCAAACGCTCCTATTATTCGAGGTTCTGCTCTTAAGGCTCTTGAAGCTAAAGACGTAAATGATGAATGGGCAAAGAAAATTCTTGAACTTACAGATGCTCTTGATACTTATATACCAATTCCAGTACGAGATTTTACAAAGCCATTTCTTATGCCAGTTGAAGATATATTCTCAATTGAAGGCCGTGGTACTGTAGTAACTGGAAAGATTGAAAGAGGTGTAATTAAAGTTGGTGAAGAAGTAGAAATCGTTGGGATTAAACCTACTCAAAAGACTACTGTTACAGGTATTGAAATGTTTAACAAAAACTTACAAGAAGGTATGGCAGGAGATAATGCTGGAGTATTACTTCGTGGTTTGAAAAAAGAAGATATTACTCGTGGACAAGTTCTTGCAAAGCCAGGTACTGTCACTCCACATGATCATTTTACTTGTGAGATATATGTTTTGAAAAAAGAAGAAGGTGGACGTCACACTCCGTTTTTTAAAGGTTATAAGCCTCAATTCTATATTCGTACTACAGATGTTACAGGAGATATCACTTTAGCAGATGGAGTAGAGATGGTTATGCCTGGGGATACTGTAAATAATCTTACGGTTAAATTAGTTACACCAGTTGCTCTTGAAGAAGCACAAAGATTTGCTATCCGTGAAGGAGGTAAGACTGTTGGTGCTGGAGTGGTTACAAAAATATTAGGGTAGCTGTTAAGCACTAAGCACTAGGTACTAGCAAAAAATGCTAGAGCCTAGAGCCTAGAGCCTAAAGCCTAAAAAAATGGCAATTAAAGAATTAAAAACAAAAAAATTAAAAATTTTAATTGAAAAAAAAGCAAAGAAAGTTTCTTCTAAAAAAGAGAAAAAAGAAGAAGGGAAAGTTATACTTCGTATTCGAGTTCGTGCTTATGAGAGCAAGATTTTAGATGCGTCAGTAAAACAAATTATAGATACAGCTATGCGATATGATGCAGAAATAGTAGGACCAGTTCCGCTTCCAACAGAGATTAAAAAATATACAGTTAATCGAGCATCTTTTATTTATAAAAATACACGAGAACAATTTGAAATAAGAGTTCATAAAAGATTAATTGATATTATTAATCCAAATCCTAAAACAGTAGAGTCTCTTACTAATTTATCTCTTCCTTCTGGAGTTGATATTGATGTAAAGATGCTTTAGAAAATTAAAAATTACGAATTATCAATTACGAATTGAAAATGAAATTTATATTGGGGAAAAAAGAGAATATGACTGAGTATTTTTCAGAAGATGGAAAAGTTTTTCCAGTAACTATTATTTCTGCGGGACCAATAACAGTGACTAGGGTTTTTGAGAAATCAAAAGATGGTTACAATTCTGTACAAGTAGGTTTTGGTGTTCAAAAAGAAAGTAGAATTACAAAAGGGAGTCGAGGAGCAATGAAAGGTGCTTTTTATAAAGAACTTAAAGAATTTAGATTGAAGCCTACAGATACGAATGAGACAAAAGAAGGAGATGTCGTTGATGTTTCAGTTTTTACTGTTGGAGATAAATTACAAGTTTCAAGTGTTTCAAAAGGAAAAGGTTTTCAAGGAGTTGTAAAGCGTCATGGTTTCGGTGGAGGTCCACGTTCTCATGGACAGAAGCATTCTGAAAGAGAGCCAGGAAGTATCGGTGGAGGTTTACGTACACACGTTCCAAAAGGGATGAGAATGGCTGGAAGAATGGGTGGAGATCGTATTACACAAAAGAATTTGAAGGTCATTTTTATTGATAAAGAAAACAATGTAATGCTTATAAAAGGTGCTATAGCAGGAAAACGTGGAACTTTAGTAGAAATAATTAATAGATAGACATTAAGCTCTAGGCTTTAGCAAAAAAAATGCAAACAAAAATGGAAGCAATAATATACAACCAAAAAGGAACTGAAGCAGGAACTATTAAATTACCTTCTAAGGTTTTTGGAGTTAAATGGCGTGCAGACTTAGTGCATCAGGTTGTAGAAGGTATGCGTTCCAATAAACGTTCTGGTACTGCAGATACGAAAGATCGTGGTGAAGTTCGTGGTGGAGGAAAGAAACCTTGGAAACAAAAGGGTACAGGACGTGCTCGTCATGGATCTACTCGTTCTCCTATTTGGGTTGGTGGAGGTACTACTCATGGTCCACTATCAGAAAAGAATTATAAAAGAAAAATTTCTAAAAAAATGCGTGCACAAGCTTTGTTTTCTGTTCTTTCAAAAAAGATGAAAGATGGAGAGATACTTTTTGTAGATTCACTTTCTATGGGTGAAATTAAGACAAAAAAAGCAGTAGAAGTAATGAAAAATCTTTCAAAAGCTTCTGGTTTCAAACCACTTGCAAGCTCAAAGAAACCTAGAGTTTTAACCGCTTTATATGGAAGAAGTGAAAAAGCAGAAAAGAGTTTTAGGAATTTACCTCAGCTTGAAATAGTTTTTCTTAAAAATTTAAATCCGCTTGATGTTTTGCAATATCAGTATCTTTTAATAGAAAATCCAGAAGAGAGTGTAAAATTTTTAGAGTCTAGGGGATAAAGACAATTATCAATTACGAATTACAAATTTTAAAAAAGATGAAGACAAATAAAAGTCCAATTAAAAATGGAAGAGTAACAGAAAAAGCAAGCAATGTTTTTGAACAAAACATATATACTTTTAATGTGGATGTATCTGCAAATAAGAAAGAAATTAAAAAAGCTATTTTTTCACTTTACAAAGTAAAACCAACAAAAGTAAATATACTTTCTATTCCTTATAAGAATATTATTTCAAAAGGTAAGAAAGGTGTTAGAGGTGGTGGGAAAAAGGCAGTTGTTTATTTAAAGAAAGAAGATAAGATAGAATTTATATAATCAATTAAAAATTACGAATTACGAATTACGAATTTAAAATCATGAAAACATATAAACCTACAAGTAAATCAAGAAGAGAAATGACGAATATCAACTATCGTGATATTTTGACGAAGACTAAACCAACCAAGTCTCTTACTTATGGTTTCAGACGTTCTGTTGGTAGAAATAGTGCAGGACGTATCACTATGCGACATAAAGGTGGAGGACATAAACGTCTCTTCCGTGATGTTGATTTTCTTTATAATAAAAAAGATGTGCCAGCAAAAATTAAATCGATCGAATATGATCCAAATCGTAGCGCTTTTATTGGTTTAGCTGTTTATAAAGATGGAGAAAAAAGATATGTAGTTCTTCCAAAATCTGTAAAACCAGGATCAACTTTTATTATTTCAGAAAAAGCAGAGCTTACAACAGGTAATAGATTGCCTTTAAGAAATATTCCAGTTGGGACATTTGTTTACAATGTTGAAATAAAACCAAGAGGAGGTGCTAAGATTGGCCGTTCAGCAGGGATTTTTGCACAAGTTGTGGCAAATGCAGATGGTTATACAAACTTAAAGATGCCATCATCTGAAGTTCGAAAAGTTGATGAAAAATGTTGGGCATCTATTGGCACAGTTTCAAACGAAGAACATCATTTAGAAAATTATGGTAAAGCGGGACGAAGTCGTTGGAAGGGAATCAGACCAACAGTACGAGGTACAGCTATGAATCCAGTAGACCATCCATATGGAGGTGGAGAAGGTAGACAAGGTCGTGGAACGAAGCGTCCAAAGACTATGTGGGGTAAAGTGACTGGTGGAAGAAAGACACGTATTCCAAAGAAATATTCAAATGTATTTATGGTAACTCGTCGGAAAACAGGTAAATCTCGAAAGTCACAATAAAAAATATATATTAAAAAAATGGAAGCTTTACTTCCATTTTTTTAATTATGCTAAAAATATTACACAACATATTTAAAATCCTGCAACTAGATTTTAAATGACTTAGTAAATTTAATGTTCATTTTAGAATTTGACTTTATTTTATATTTTGATATGATGATATGAAGCTCGTTAGGAGCTTTTTGTTTAGTATATATGATCCCGTTAGAGATTTCTTAGTTAATTTAACGGTTTTATATGGGGTATAAATAAAAGTGGTATTATTAGTTTTAATAAAAAGATACAACGAAAGTCTAAAGACTTTCTATCTCTAACGGGATGACACGATCAATTAAAAAAGGTTTAAATATAGACGAGGGGCTATTATTGAAGATAGCAGGGAAAAACCCACTTCAAACCCCAATGATAAAGACATGGAAACGTGCTTGTCAGATTTCACCCGAAATGGTGGGTTTTGTTTTTGGTGTACACAATGGCAAGACTCATATTGAAGTTCTTGTGACTGAAGATATGGTTGGTCATAGATTGGGAGAATTTTCACCCACAAAGAAATTTATGAAACATGGAGGAAAGATGCAGAAAGAACTTGAACAAAAGAAAAAAGAAGCTGAGATAACACAAGCTAAGTCAGCGACAGCTGCTGCGGTTGATACTAAGAAAAAGTAAAATCAATTACGAATTAAGAATTAAGAATTACGAATTACGAATTAAAAAAATATGCGTGCATTTTTAAAAAATTATAGACAAGCTCCAAGAAAAGTTCGTTTAGTAGCGGGACTTATTAAAGGAAAGAAAGTAAACGAAGCTATCCCAATGCTAGATTTTTTAGTAAAGCGTGCAGGTTTTCCAATTAAGAAGCTTTTGCTTTCAGCTGTTGCGAATGCTCTTCAAGTTGGTATAGAAAAAGAAAATTTATATATAAAAGAATTACGAGTAGACAAAGGTGTTGTGATGAAAAGAATGATGCCTGCGGCTATGGGTACAGGACACAGAATAAATAAGCGTACTAGTCACATTACACTCGTTCTAGGAGAACGAGTAATTACGAATGAGCAATTACGAATGAGCAATAAAGATAAAAAAATAAAAAAGGAAAAAGAAACAGGAAAAAAGAAGGAAGTTAAAAAAATATTAAAAATAAAAAAGTAATTCGTAATTTTAAATTGTTAATTAAATTATATGTCAAAAATAGTACACCCATATGCACATAGATTGATAATATTAAGAGATTGGAAATCTCATTGGTTTGCTGATCCAAAGCAATATTGTGATTTCTTAAAGAGAGATGTTTTAATTCGTGAATATTTGGAGAAAAAATTACGTACTATGTATGTTTCTTCAATTGAAATTGAAAGAAATCAAAAAACTACTCGTTTTATTATTAAGACTTCTCGCCCAGGACTTATCATTGGAAGAAATGGTGAAGGTGTTACTAAATTAAAAGAAGATATTTTAAAGAAAATAACTAAATTAAAACTTACAAAACCAGAAGATTTTAAACTTGAAATTTTAGAAATTGCAAATCCTGAGGCTGATGCAGCTATCGTAGCATATATGGTTGCTGAAGGTTTAGAAAAAAGGTTGCCATATCGTAGGGTTATAAAACAAATTGTAGAGAAAGTAATGATGGCTCATGGTGTAGAAGGAGTTAGAATAGTATTATCAGGACGTCTTGGTGGAGCTGAAATTGCTCGAACAGAAGAGTTGAAACGTGGGTCTATACCTCTTCAAACTTTCCGTGCGGACATTGATTTCAAACGTGAAAAAGGACATTTACCATATGGAGATGTCGGTATAAAAGTCTGGATATATCGTGGTAAAATCTTTGCAGATAAAAAGCCTAGTCGTAGCGCTTTTAGTACAGCTGATGCAGATGGTAAAGAGATTAAAAAATAATTATCTACGAGTTTAATACCACATAAAATTATATGTTATTCCCCAAAAAAGTAAAATTTAGAAAGTGGCAAGTTGGTAGAATGAATCCTAAAGCTAGGACTGCTGATACTCGTGGCACTAAGCTCGCATTTGGATCCTTTGGTTTAAAGGCTGTGACTCAAGCTCGTGTAAAATCAAACCAAATTGAATCTGCAAGAAAGGTCATATCTCGTACTTTAACCAAGTCTGGTAAGTATTGGGTTCGTATCTTTCCAGATAGACCTTTTACAGCTAAAGCTGCAGAAATGGGAATGGGAAAAGGAAAGGGTGATCCACAGGGATATTGTTTTGATGTTTCTCCAGGACGTATGATATTTGAAGTTGATGGAGTAGAAGAAGTGACGGCTCATGAAGCATTAAGAAAGGCTGGTACAAAACTTCCAGTAAAAACGAGAATCGTTTCAAGAGTTCATAATCAATAGAAATCAATTACGAATTAACAATTACGAATTAAAAAATGACGAAAAAGATAGAAAATTTAAAAGAAATGAAAGAAGATGAACTTAAGAAAAAGCTTTTTGAGCTAGAAGAAGAAATAAGATCTATACGTTTTAAAGCAGAAGGTTCAAAATCAAAAAATGTTAAAGAGACTGCAACATTAAAAAAACAAGTAGCGAGGATCTTAACAAAGATAAACGAGAAAAAATAATTACGAATTAAAACAATGAAAACAAAAACAACAAAAAATAATAAAGACATTAATAATGGATCCAAAAAAATTGGTAACATTTTGAGTGGTGTTGTTTTTTCAGATAAGATGAATAAGACTGTTGTGGTGTCTGTATCACGTTTTGTTAAACATCCTAAATATGGTAAGTTTTATAAAATAAATAAAAAGTATAAGGCACATGATGAAGAAAATAAATATAAAGTTGGAGATAAGGTAGAGATAATAGAAACAAAGCCAATTTCAAAAGATAAGAAATTTAAAGTTATTACAAAATAATTTGATAATATGATTCAAACAGAAACATTAGTAAAAATAACAGACAATGCTGGAGGCACCGTGGGAAAGGTGTTTAAGGTTTTGGGAAGTTCAAAAAAGAGATATGCATTTTTGGGTGATAAAATTATCATTTCTGTAAAAGTTGCGAGTCCTAGAAAGGGAGTAAAGAAGAAAGATGTACATCAAGCAGTAGTAGTACGCACGAGAAATGCATTTAGAAGAAAAGATGGATCATATATTCGTTTTGATGATAATGCAGTTGTTTTATTAGAAAAAGGTAAGCTTGATCCAAAAGCAGGACGTGTATTTGGACCTATTCCAAGAGAGCTTGCAGAAAGAGGGTATCAGAAGATAATTTCTCTGGCACCAGAGGTGATTTAATAGTTTCGGGTGTTGGACACAATCCGTCAGGTGTCCAACACCCGAAAGAAATAAATTAAAATTATGAAATTAAAAAAAGGAGACAATGTAATAGTTATAACAGGAAAAGATAAAGGCAAAAAAGGTAAGATTGTCACTGTTTTAGTTGAAAAAAATAGAATTATTGTAGAAGGCATAAATATGATGAAAAAACATCAACGTCCTAGAAAATCTGGTGAAAAGGGTAGTAAGATAGATAAAGCAATGCCTATGCATGTTTCAAATGTAATGATTGCAGATCCAAAAACTGGTCTTCCTACTCGTGTTGGAAAAAAGAAAGTTGGTGATAAAATGGTCAGAATTACTAAAAAAAGTAGTCAAGAAATTTAAATGAAACATTTAACTATAAAAGAAAAAGAAAAAGAAAGTTTTGAAAAAATGAAAAAAGATTCTGAGGTTTTAAGCTCAGAGTTTCATTATAAGAATAGTATGGCTGCACCAAAGATGGTGAAGGTAGTTTTGAATGTAGGTACTGGTACAGCAATAAAGAAAGATAAAAATAAAAATGATGCGATAGGTGATCGTTTAACAAAGATTACAGGGCAAAAAGGAGCTTTTCGTGGTGCAAAACAATCTATTGCATCTTTTAAGGTTCGTCAAGGTGATCCCATAGGTGTAGTAGTAACATTACGTGGAAAGAGAATGTATGCTTTTGTAGAAAAACTTATAAATGTTGCACTTCCTCGTACAAAAGATTTTCGTGGTATTGATACTAGTGCAGTGGATAGTCTTGGTAATATTACTATAGGTATAAAAGAACATACTATTTTTCCAGAGACAGCAGATGAAGATATTAAAGATGTTTTTGGAATGGCTATCACTATAGTTACTACAGCTAAAAATAAAAAAGAAGGTAAAGCATTTTTTGAACTTTTAGGTGTACCTTTCAAAAAAGGAGAAGAGAAGAAAAAATAAATATTTGACTATTTTTTAATATTTTGCTAGTATATTAAAGTCTAAAAAGTTAGGTTTGATCTGTGTTTCTCCTTAAGATTTTAAAGAAGTCTTAAGAAAAGACACAAGATATCACCTATAAATAGACTATATTTTATATGGCAAAAACATCAGTAGTTGCAAGATCAAAAAAAATACCTAAATTTTCAAGTCGACAAAAAAATCGATGTTTTCG
>PFOY01000002.1 GCA_002792755.1 Candidatus Nomurabacteria bacterium CG_4_10_14_0_2_um_filter_30_12 | reverse complement strand
AAGCTATAAATTTAATATCATTCTCTTTGCTAAGCAATATTTTTTTTACCATATTTATATAATAAGGAAATTCATATATATCTCCATTTTGTGAAAAAATTCCTCCATCTACTGTTCTAGTTTTTTCTTTTTCAATATTACCTTTATTTATTTTCTTTGCATGTGTAATGAACTCATTATATTTAGCAAATCCTTCTACTCTATTTTTTTCAAACTCTTCAAAAGAAATTTCTGATATTTCTTCTTTTTCTTGTACTGTTTCAGCAATTGGCTTAACTGAGCCATCATTAGATTGTGGTTTCAAAAATTCACTATGTAGTGGTGAAGTTTTTTTAAAAGGATTTTTAAATTCTTGTGGCATAATTTTACCAAGCAAAATGAGCAAAAGCTTTATTGGCTTCAGCCATTTTGTGAGTATCTTCTTTCTTTTTAATAGCAGCACCTTCATTTTTAGAAGCAGCGATTAATTCATCAGCAAGTTTTAAATGCATAGGACGTCCTTTTGTCTTTCTTGCAGCATCACGAATCCAACGCATAGCGAGTGCAAGACGTCTTTCTGGACGAACTTCTCTAGGTACTTGATAGTTGGCGCCTCCAATACGTTTTGAACGTACTTCTGTCATAGGACCAGCATTTTTCATTGCTAAATCAAAAATCTCAAGAGGATTTGGATTACCTGTCTTTTCTTTTATTACATCAAAGGCTTTATAAACTATCTTTCTAGAAGTTTCTTTTTTCCCAGACCACATAACATAATTAATAAATTTCTCCAATTTTTGAGAATTGTAGATAAAATCTGGATTAACTATGTTTCTATTGTTTACTTTACCTCTCATATATTTGTTTAATTATAAAGTTCATAAAGTTTTTAAAGTATAAAGTTGAATTAATTAATTTATATTTACTTGATAAACTTTATTACTTTCTATTTTTTACTAATCTTAGGTCTCTTATTACCATAAAGAGATCTGCTCTGTCTTCTCTTTTCGACTCCTTGAGTGTCTAATACTCCACGTACTATATGATATCTTACCCCAATCAAATCTTTAACACGTCCTCCACGTAGCATTACTACTGAGTGTTCTTGAAGGTTATGTCCTTCTCCTGGAATATATGCTGTGACTTCCATACCATTAGTCAAACGCACTCTTGCTATCTTTCGTAGAGCTGAGTTTGGTTTCTTTGGAGTAGTTGTAGAAACTTTTGTACACACACCTCTTTTAAATGGTGCTGGGAAAAATACTGGCCTATTTTTTAAAACATTAAATCCTCGTGCTAAAGCAACAGTCTTTGATTTAGAATGAGTTTTTACTCTATTTTTTTTAATTAATTGGTTTATTGTTGGCATAATTTAATATAGGCCTTAGGTTCTAGGCATTAGCTAAAACTTAAACCTAAAACAAAAGAGCCCAAAGACTCTTGGAAATAATATACTATTAAAAAAATCAAATTGCAAGCCCTGTGATAAGTTGAAACAAATAAATTAATATTGGATATAAATAATCAACTAAGAAAACAATAAAAAATAAAATTAAAATAAGTGCATATTGTTCAAAAAAAGAAATAACTTTATAAGAAGAACTCGGTAAAAGTGAAAAAAATATTTTAGAACCATCAAGAGGTGGTATAGGCACAAGATTAAAAATAGCTAAACCTAAATTAATAAAAACTATTGAAGAAAGTATAGAAACAAATTTAATAGATAAAATATCAACAAAAGAAAAATAAAAAGAAAAACGTAAAATTAAACCAAAAAAAACTGCTATTAAAAGATTAGACAAAACCCCCGCAAAAGCGACAGCAATAGTTCCCCATTTTTTATTAGAAAGATTAAGAGGATTATATGGTACAGGCTTTGCCCAACCAAATAAAAATGGAGAATGCGTCAATACTAAAAATAGAGGCAAAATAACTGAACCAAACATATCTAAATGTTTTAATGGATTTAATGTAAGACGACCTGCATATAAAGCTGTCCTGTCATCAAACCATAACGCAACAAAACCATGAGAAACCTCATGGATAACAACAGACATGATAAGTATGGCTACATAAAAGACAGTATTGGTTGCGTCCATATAGATTCTATGATAGCATAAGGACTACATTATGAAAATATGTGCAATATCAAAAAAGGGTTCAATAGTCGGTGGCGGGTATTCAAATAGAACTCGTGCCACTAAATTTAATCCAACAGGAAAGAAAAGAAAGTATCCAAATCTTCAAAAAAAGAAAGTTTTTGTACCTGAATTAAATAAAAGCGTAAATGTAGAAATATCCACTCGTGGTATACGCACAATGACTAAAAATGGCGTCTACAAAACCCTCCTAAAAGCCGGCCTCGTAAAAGCAAAATAAATTCTAATCAAAAAAATCCCCATTCGGGGATTTAACTATAGATAATAAGTGGCATTCAGTATCAATACCAAGTCCTTTTATTTATAAATATCGTGACCACCTATAAATAATAATACAATTTCATTTTTTGTTAAATATTCAAAAATAATCCTTGTATTATAATTCACAGAAAAACTAAAACAACTAGAGAGTTTACCGTGAAGTTTGTGAACTTTTAATATTTTGTGATTTCCTTCATCTTTTAATAATTCTATTCTTTCAAAAACCTCATCAATCAATTCTTTCTCTAATTTATTTACTTGCTTAATAAATGTAGCCTTAAAAGATATTATTAACATGATGTTTTATTTGAATTTTTTCATAAGCTCTCGAAGATCACCTCGAAGTGTTGGCTCTCCTTGAGCTTTAAGTATAGATTCTATTACTTCATTTTCTTCATACTCTCTAAGAGCACGTCGAACAACGTCAGCTTTGTTGGCACCTTTTCCATCTTGAACCATTCTCTCTATAAATTTTTCTAAATCCCCAGAAATGGGAATGGATAATGTAGTCATATTTTATATATTATGTGTTAATTTGTATGATAATCTAATATGATAATATCATATACTTAAAGAATACTGAAGTCAAGAATTTTTTCTTTAAAATTAAACCCCCACTCGTGGTATACGCACAATGACTAAAAATGGCGTCTACAAAACTCTCCTAAAAGCCGGCCTCATAAAAGCAAAATAAATTCTAATCAAAAAAATCCCCATTCGGGGATTTTTTTGATATTAATAAACATAAATTTTCTATAATCTAATTAGGTAATGCTGGTGGATTAGGAATTTCAGTATCTCCTTTACCACCAATGATTGATTGATCATTTTTAGAATTGGGAAATACTAAAAAATAAACACCAATAATCACAGCAACTAAGATAATTATAAAAAATATTTTTTTATTATTCATATATATTTTAAAATAAATTATTAATTAGGTAATTGGGGTATTATAGGAGTAGTATCTTTTAAACTAAATTGACAATCTTTCTCCACATTAATGATCATTCCATGTCCGACAGCATCTTTTCCTTTTTGACTATCAAAATAAAAACCCAATAAACTTTCCCATGGAGTATATCCCTCCTCAGCTTTTAGGGCATCATAAGTGTAAGCTTTTTTTACATTACAATTTCCAGTAATATCATTGAAATTTTTACCAACCATATCCCAAGTGATATATTTAAAATTCCACCCAGCTAACATCGAAAAAAGTTCTTTCTGTATATTCCCTACTCGATAAGAGACATCCCCCGCTTCTGGATAATAAAACCAATAAGATCCTCTAACATATTTTTCGTACTTATTTAAATCTCCTCCAGGCCAAACACTTTTTATCTCATTTTGAAACTTTTCTCTTTCTTCAGGAGATTCAGGTTTAATCTTAAAATACTTATTAACTATGGGTGCATAGCCTAAAATATACTGGGCTTTATCCATAAGAGGTCTTGGAAAATCTTCTCCATTACCTAATAAATTCCAACCTTTATAAACATGTTTTGTAACAAAACCATCACCAGATTGAGCAAAAACATTTTGCATCGATATCATAAGCCCAAAAACAAAAAGTAAAGATACAAATAAAACTAATCTTTTATTCATAATTTTAAAGTTATTATTAATAACCTATATTATATCACAAAAAGACTATACGAACGTAAGCGCTATCCCTTTTTTACCAGAACGACCAGTACGGCCAATGCGGTGTACATAGGTTTCATATGTTTGAGGTATATCATAATTGATAACATGAGTCACGTCTGGAATATCTAGGCCTCTTGCAGCGACATCTGTCGCTATTAAGATACTAATCTGATCCTTTTTAAATAATTCCAGTGTACGTATACGTTCACGACTTCTTTTGTCGCCATGAATACAACCAACCTTAAAGCCTAAATGAGAAAGATCTTTTGTGAGAGTATCTACACTGTGTTTCATTTCTCTAAAAATCAAAACTTTAAGATGAACTTCACTCGCCTCTCCTTTGGCGGGCAGGCCAGTTTTTAAAATCTCATGAAGCTTTTCTAACTTTTCTTCCTTTGATCTTGTATGAATGACATCTTGATCAATATTTTTTGCTGTCTCGCCATTAATCACAGAAATAAAAACAGGATCTTTAAGAAATTCTGTTGTTAATTTTTTGACTTCAGGAGAAAGTGTTGCTGAAAAGAAAAGAGTCTGACGTCCTTCTTTTGGAGCTTTAGCAAGTATAAAAACCATATCATCACGGAATCCCATGTCGAGCATTCTATCTGCTTCATCAAGCACAATAGAATGACAAGTCGATAAATCTAAAACTTTTCTCATTATCAAATCTTTTATTCTTCCTGGAGTACCTATGACAAAAGATACTCCTCTTTTTATTTCACTTATTTGTCTCATTATAGGAAGCCCACCAACACAAGATACAGAAAAAATACCTAAACCAAATGCTAATGTTCGAAAATCAGAATCTATCTGCATTGCAAGCTCTCTGGTGGGAGCCATAATTAATACTACTTCTCTTTTATTTTGTCCTTTTGTTTTTATAATTTTTTCGATAAGGGGTAAAAGAAATGCTGCTGTCTTACCTGTACCAGTATTTGCCATTCCAAAAACATCTAAACCTTTAAGTATAGAAGGAATAGCCTGGTCTTGAATTGGTCGAGGATTTATAAATCCTGCTCGTGCTATATTTTTATGAATTTGTGTATCAAAAAGAAAATCAATAAAAGTATGTTTTGAAACATAAGGTTTTTCTTCTATATGTTGTCCTTTTTTAATAAAACGAGAAAAATCTATCCGTTCACCACCAAATCTTTTTTTACCTCCTCCACTTTTACGAGAATGAAAACTATTATTAAATTTTCCAGTACCAAATCTACGAACTGGTTTTGATTTAGAACTATATTTAAGAGTTCCAAATTTCTTTGGTTTTGATGCGATATTATTTTTATACATAATGGGTCACTCCCAATATGTAATATATAGTCGAGAATGATATTTTAAGAATAGCATTTCTACTATATTTTGTCAAATTGTCTACCTATTATATTATTTGAGGCTTTTTTATTAAAAAGTATTTCACTATTTTGAAGCAAATAAACATTTTTTATTCCAGTTTTTATCATTATTTCCCAACAATCCTTACAACACCACCAATGTCCCCATAAATATAAATCTGCATCTAAAATATTCTCTCCTTTTTCTTCTGCGTCTCTAATGGCACTTGCTTCACTATGAAATTTTGGATTACAACCTTGACACAAATCATATCCCTCACCTGTTGGCATATTATGTTTTATACGCTCACATCCTTCTATGTGTGTAGGATTATTACCAAGAGCACCTATTCCAATCACTTTTTTATTTTTAACAATAACAGCAGCTCCAGACTGTTCAAGATTACTACGATACTTTTCTGCGTATTCTTTCGCTAAAACCATATATTTGTTATCTTCAAATACATACAAAATTCTCTTACCTTCTGGCAAATATGGATACTCTATTTTAAATTTTTTAAGTTCACTTTCCATAAAGTTTCAATTCTTATATAATACACTACATGACTACTTTTGACACAATCTATCAAAACATTATCAAAAAAATAATGAAAGAAGGTATTGAAGAATTAAACGAACGTACAGGACATAAAACCAGATCATTGCCAGGTATAACATTTCAAATAGATTTAGAAAAAGAAGGCTTTCCAATACTAACGTTAAGGAAAAATCCAATCAAGTCTCCCATCGCTGAACAAGTATGGTTTATACAAGGAGAAAAAAATACTGATTTTTTAAGAAAATATACAAAAATGTGGGATGAATTTTTAGAAGAAGATGGCACACTCACTTCAGCCTATGGATATCGTTGGAGACATTATTTTGAAAGAGATCAACTCGGAAAATTAATAGAATTATTACAAAAAGATCCTAGCTCTCGTCACGGAGTCGTCATCACATGGGACCCTAAAGATGATGGATATGGAGGTACACCAAAAAAGAATGTCCCCTGTCCTTACACTTTTACAGTAAATATAATAGGGGGTAGATTAAATTTACACAATATCATTAGATCAAATGATATGATGCTCGGTTGTCCTTTTGATGTATTTGGATTTAGTCTATTAATGTATATCCTCGCTCAAAAATTAAATGTACGTCCTGGAATGTATACACACACTATTTCAAATGCACATATCTACGATACACATTATGAAGGAGCAAAAGAATTAATAAGCAGAACAAACACACATGAAAATATTTTCCCAAAATTACCAGAAAATATTTTTAATAGAGCAGAAAAAAAAGATGAACAATTAGTCGATGAAATTTATCAATCATTTTCATCATATTTTAAACCAAATGAACCGATAATTGGTCTTGATATTATAAAATAATAAATAATATGATTTCAATCATTTCAGCAATTGGTAAAAATAATGAGATAGGAAAAAAGAATGAACTTCTTTGGAATTTGCCTGCAGATATGAAACATTTTAAAAAAACGACATCTGGACACACTGTAATAATGGGACAAAAGACTTTTGAAAGCATAGGATATCCACTTCCAAATAGAAGAAATATTGTTTTAACATTAGATAAAAACTTCAAAGTAAAAGGAATAGAAATAGTTCACTCATTAGAAGAACTTGATGAATTATTAAAAAAAACCTCCACACAAGAAGAAGAAAATTTTGTTATTGGTGGAGGAATGATTTATAAATTATTTATAGAAAAAGCAGATAAGCTTTATATTACTCACATAGATGCATTATTTCTTGATGCTGATACATTTTTCCCAGAAATTATACCAATAGTATTTTTAGAGACTTCAAGAGAAGAACACAAAAAAGATGAAAAAAACGTATATGATTATGCGTTTGTAACTTATACTAGATTTCAATAATTTTAAGGATCTTCATCAGTCTTAACTCTCATTAAAACTTCCCTACCATCAGGTGTTTTTGTTTTTTTATAAATTCTATTTTTATTTATTTCAACTTTTCTAATTAATTCTTTTTCTAAATCAAAACCAAGAATTTCTGACATTCCAAGTAAAAAAATAGCAACATCAGCAAGTTCTTCTGCTACACCATCTTGTCCACGATTATGTTTAGAAAATGCTTCAGAGAGCTCTTCGTGTGCACGACAAAATTCAAGAGCCACATCTATAGTATTAAATCCATGCCTTATTTTATTTTCCATTACCTCCTTTTGTAATTTATTCAAATCAACCATTATATAAATATACTCCGTAGTAAAATTTTTTACAAATTCTACTACAGGGTATACTCCCCAAGCACCAAAAACGCAAAAATAAAAATGAAAACCGCCCTCCGAACGATTTTCGAAAAGCGGTTAAATAGTTAATTTTTTTAAAATTTCATTCCAATTAAAAACCCTCACCGCCCTCTCAGGTAAAATCTCTCTATTCCAAGGATTATCATAAACTAAGACTTTTATACCATTTAAAGAACAATCTTTGATATGCATCAAATCATCATCAATAATTATTGAGGCATTCAAGTCTAAACAAACCTTTGATTTCTTAATTTTTTCTCCTTCTGAATGATAAGAGTTTGTGTGATAAATATCCGAAAACATCCCTTCAAAATTTTTGCTAACCCATTCTATGGTTTCTTGTACTAAAGAATATTTTCTCCCAGTTACTATAAAAAGATTATGACCCAATTTTTTTAATGAAGAGATAGTTTCAATAGAACCAGATATAGGAATAATTTCCTTAAAATAATCAGACACATAAAAACTATCGATTCTATATATAGTTTCTTGTTCTGAAACACCCAAAACCATGGGGTACTGATAAGAAAAGAAATTTTCCTTTTTTAACTTCGTCCCATATTTATTATTATGGAACAAAACAAAATTACTGACAAAATCACCCAGCACATCATCAATATCTACAGCTATATTTTTCATTTTTTTTGTTCCTTTAATAATTTAACAAAGAATTATTTATTTTCTTTTAAACTACCATAAAACACCCAAAAAGTAAAGCCCCGTCGCTCGCGAGCGACGGGGCTTTTTTATCTGATTTTTATTTAGTACGCTAGTCTTTTACTTCAATGCCCATACTTCGAGCACTACCTGCAACAATATTTATTGCTCCTTCATCATTTTTAGCATTCAAATCTGACATCTTTTTATTTGCTATCTCTAAAGCTTGAGCTCTCGTTATTTTTCCTACTTTAGTAGTAGCATTTTTGCCTGAACCTTTTTCTACACCAGCTGCCTTAAGAATGAGTCCTGTGACAGGCGGAGTCTTTATTATAAAATCATAACTTCTGTCTTCATAAACTGTAATATTTACAGAAACTTTATCTCCAGCCATCTTAGAAGTAGCAGCATTAAATTTAGTTACAAAATCCCCTATGTTTATACCAGCCTGTCCAAGTGCTGGCCCTAAAGGTGGTGCTGGTGTTGCCTTAGCTGCCTGTATTTGTAATTTTATTTTTTTTGTTATTTTTTTTGCCATTTTTTTAATTCATAATTCGTAATTCATAATTCGTAATTCTAATCTAAACCTTCTTAACTTGCAAGAAATCAAGTTCTACTGGAGTCTCACGACCAAACATCGAGACAAGTACTTTTATTTTCCCACGTTCCATATCTACAGCATTTACTTTCCCTTCAAGATCTTTAAATGGACCATCCACTATCATTACAGTCTCATCTATTGCTATATCTATGTTGTGTTTAGCTACCCCTGTATTCATTTTCTTAAATAGATATTCTACTTCTTCAGTTTTTAATGGTACAGGATTGACTCCGGCACCAACGAAACCCGTCACACGAGGAGTATTACGTACAACATACCAGGAATCATCAGTAACGATCATATCAACCAAAACATACCCAGGATAAATCTTCTCTTCAACTTCTACTCGTTTACCTGCTTTTATTTTTATCTTCTTTTCTATCGGTACAACAACATTAAATATCTTATCATTCATCGCTAGAGAATCTATACGCTGTTTCAAATTACGAAGAACAACATTTTCATATCCAGCGTAAGTATGTATGGCGTACCAATTTCTTGAACCTTCATTTTCTTGTTTAGACATCCCAGTATTAAAATTTTAATTTATAATTTATAATTTATTAACATAATTATGCGACCTTATTTATATTTACTTATTCTTTATATTACTTAACCAAAAATTTAATACGGGACAAGTAATTTAGAAAGAAATTACCTTTTGTAAACTTTGTAAGAAAATAAAATCAAAAATACCTAAGAAATAAGCTATCAAAATAGACAATACTACGACAATAACTGTATAAAAAATAGTTTGATTTTTAGATGGCCAAATAACATGTTTTAACTCTACCTTTGTTTCTTTTATATATTCAGCAATTTTTGACATTTTTTTATATATATCTTAAATCTTTTAAAAAAGCCCCCTTTCAAGGGCTCCTTTAATAATACTCTTTTTCTCAAAATAGTCAATAAAAAATTATTTTATCTCATATGTAATAGAAACATCAGAAGTTATTGTATTTTCTCCTTTAGGTAATGAAGCTGGAGCAGATTCATTAGAGACACCATCCAACATCATACCCTTAGCATACATAGGAGTAGGATAATTTCCAGATTCGCTAAAAGACGTAATCTTACCAAGACGAATACCTAAATCCTTAGCAAGAATTATTGCCTTATCTTTTGCATCATTGATAGCATTCTTTCTTGCTTCTGCCTTTAATCCATCTTCATTATCTATTGAAAAATTTGGACCACTTAAATCAGAAACTCCTAAAGTACCAAGTCCTTGCATAATTTTTCCTACATCATCTGTATTTCTAACTTTTACAGTTATACTTTCAGATGCTGTATAACCAACAATAACATTATTACCTTGACTAGGTGGACAACTATATTGAGTACATGGCATCATTGTTTTTGTATTATATCTATATTCATACTTAGGACTAAAAGATGCATTTACTGTTTTAATATCTTTCTCTAGAACTCCATTCGTTTTTAAAGATTCTAAAGATTTCTTTTCAATTTCTGCAACAAGAACCTGCGCTTCTTTCACTGTCTTTGCTTCTTTACTAATATTAAAATAAATATTAGCAATATCTGGAACAGCATTTACTTCTCCATGCCCAGAAAATGTTATTGTATTTTCTTGTTTATCTCCCCTTTTACTATAAGAAGTAGATTCAAACAAAATATTAACAGCGAAGGCAACCAAAAATGAAATAAGGACAATTTTTATTACACGATATAATTTTATTTTTTGTTCTTGTGATATTTCCATATTTTTTTACTAAAGGTGACCTTCAGTGATTATTTTTTAATTTCTAAAAGCTCAACTTCAAAAGTAAGTGTAGAATTTGAAGGTATTGGACCTACTTTATTTTCACCATAAGCAAATTCTGGAGCAATTTCCAACATTCTCTTTTCACCTACTTTCATTCCAACTATTCCAATATCCCAACCTTCAATAACACGCCCTCCTCCTACTATAAATTCAAGTGGCACTACATGACCAAACTTTTGATCAATATTTGAATCAAAAACAGAACCGTCTGTAAGTTTTCCTGTATAATTCATAACAACAAAATCACCTATCTTAACGACATCACCACTACCTTCTTTAATAATCATAATTTTTACTCCCTCATTTTGTTTTATATTTTGCATATTTTGTTGCTCTGTTTTCAAATTTTGTGAAGCCAAAAACTCTTCCTTATTATTAATAGTAACAAAAACTAAAATTATAATAACCGCTAAAAAAATTATAAAAGATACAATAATATTCATTTTAAATTCTTTCATCCCGTTTAGAAATCACACTACTCGTACATAATATTTATATATAAAAATAGATGACTATAGTTAACTTAATAATTTTCCCCCGTTTTACAAATTTCTAACGGGATTCATATAAGTATGTTAATTATACACTAGATTTTGCCTAAATCAAATTGACTTCTCTCTCAAGTTTCAGTCCAAATTTATAATAAACTGAATTTATTATTTCTTCAGAAAAATTTTTTATTTCTTCTCCTGTAGCTCCACCATAATTCACTATTACTAAAGCTTGACGTTTATGCACACCGACATTCCCCTTCCTATAACCTTTCCAACTTACTCCATTTTCTATGGGACCACATTTTTCTATCAACCAACCAGCTGGAATTTTAATCATTCCATCTTCTTCAAAAAAAGATAGATCTGGATATTTTAATATTAGTTTTTCAAATGTTTGTTTATTAACATAAACATTTTTAAAAAAACTTCCAGCATTCCCTATCAATACTGGGTCTGGTAATTTACTTTTACGAATAGCTACTACAACATCACTTATATCTTTAGAACTTTTTACTTCAATTTTATTTTTTTCCAAATATTCTTGTAAAACCTTGTAAGATACATTAGGGTTTACTTTTTTATTTAATTTTAATGTAACAGCAAAAATAAAATATTTATTTTTTAATTTATTTTTAAATATACTATCACGATAGCCAAACTCACACTCTTCTTTTTTAAAAACTTTCTTCTCACCTTTTTCTATATCATAAGTTTCAATATTTTCTAAAATATCTTTTATCTCTACACCATATGCTCCGATATTTTGCACAGGAGCAGCACCAACTGTCCCTGGTATTAACGACAGATTTTCAATACCCCAATATCCACGATCAACAGTAAAACTAACTAAATCATGCCATTTTTCTCCACCCATAGATTTTATAAAAACATAATCCAAATTTTCATCCAAAATTTCAATTCCTTTCAATTTATTTAAAATGACAATACCATTAAAATCTTTTGTAAATAACACATTACTTCCACCACCTAAAAATAATTTTTTATTATCTTTAAACTCAGGACATGAAAAAAGTTCTTTTAAGTCGTCTTCATTATTTATCTCAATAAAAAATTGAGCATTAGCAAAAACTCCAAAAGTATTTAATTTAACTAAATCATAGTTTTCAATAATTTTTATCCCATTAGAAGTCTTCATAAATTATTTATACCATATTATTATCGCTAGTAAACTTCTAACGGGATTTATCATAAAAAATTATATAAAAAGAAAAATTATTGTACCAATACTCACAATACATAAGAGTCCTACCGTAAACCAACCAATAATATTAGCTAATCTTTTATTCTTAAGATCACCCATTATTTTCTCACTTCCGCTTATTTTCACAATAAAATACAAAATCATAGGCGAAATGATACCGTTAAAAATAGCTGAATAAATAAGGGTCTTTATAGGATCAAGCCCAATAAAATTTAAAATTATCCCCAAAATCATTGCTATTATTATTACTCCATAAAAAGAAGTCGCCTGTTTAAGCTTCCTGTAAAGACCTGTTCTCCAATTAAATGCTTCAGATAATGCATAAGAAGCTGACCCTGCAAGTATCGGAATTGCCAAAAGTCCCACACCTACAATTCCAATTGCAAATAAAGTAAAAGCAAAATTCCCTGCAAAAGGTTTTAATGCTAAAGCTGCATCAGCCGATGTTTCTATATTTAGAATACCACTTCCAAATAAAGTTGCTGCACAAGTTGCAATTATAAAAAACATAATAAGATTAGATAAAAACATACCTGACCAAACATCTATCCTCATCTTATGGATATCTTCTTTCATATTTAAAGTACGTCGTATTTCTTCTGTTTTCTCTCCTTTTAATATTTGTTCTTCCACTTCTTGTGAAGTTTGCCAAAAAAATAAGTAAGGTGAAATAGTAGTACCAAATGCAGCACAAATTAAAATTATTTCATTTCTTGAAAAGGAAAAAGTTGGAATAACTAAGTGTTTAAGCACATCTCCCCAATTAATTGCAACTGAAAATGCTGAAAATATATAGGCAAAAAGAACTAAAGCCAAATATTTTAAATATTTTGAATATTTCTTGTAAGGAATAAAGATCTGGAGAAAAAGACTTAAAATAGCAAAACCTAAGACTAAAAAAGTAAAACCAATCCCAGGAAAAATAAGTTGAACACCTTTCGCCATAGCTCCTAAATCCGCTCCTATATTAAAAACATTTGCAAAAAGAAGAAGTACTGTAGAAAAATACAACATTTTTTTTGAAAAATGTCTTTTTATATTAGTAGCGAGCCCCACACCAGTCGTGAGTCCTATGCGAGCACACATCTCTTGTATTACACCCATTAAAGGAAAAGAAAAAAGAGAAAGCCAAATCAAGCTAAAACCACGAGAAGCACCCATTTGTGAATAAGTAGCAATACCAGATGGATCATCGTCTGCTGCACCAGTAGTGAGCCCAGGACCTAATGTCTTCCAATACTCTCTTGCCTCTCTGACAGGCTTTTGTCTCTCAATATCATCTTTT
>PFOY01000011.1 GCA_002792755.1 Candidatus Nomurabacteria bacterium CG_4_10_14_0_2_um_filter_30_12 | reverse complement strand
AAAAATTAGATAAAATATATGAAGAAATTGAAAAACCCATAATACATATAATAAAAAAGATGCAAGATTATGGTATTCTTATAGATAAAAAATATTTTGAAAATTTATCAAAGGGATATCACAAAGAGTTAGACAAATTAACTGATAAAATATATAAAATAGCAGGTTTAGAATTTAATATTAATTCTCCAAAACAGTTAGGTGAAGTTCTTTTTGATAAGATGGGTATGAAGTCAAGTAAAAAGAAAAATTCTAATGGGTCTTTTTCTACGAAAGTTTCTGTATTAGAAGAACTTGAAGAAAATAATCCAATAATAAAAGAAATATTAGCTTATAGAGAATTACAGAAATTACTTTCTACTTATATTGATGTAATTCCTAAAATGACAGGCGAAGATGATCGTTTACATGCAAAATTTTTACAAAACGGCACAACGACAGGGAGATTTTCTTCTCAAGATCCAAATTTACAAAATTTACCTATTAAAACAGAACTAGGTAAAAGAATACGAAATGGTTTTATAGCAGGAAAAGGATATAAACTTTTGACTTTTGATTATAGTCAAATAGAGCTTCGTGTCGCTGCTATGCTCTCGGGAGACAAAAAAATGACACAAATATTTTGTGATGGTAAAGACATTCATTCTGGAGTAGCTTCTTTTGTTTTTGGTGTTCCACTTGAAAAAATAGATGGTGAGATGCGCCGTAAAGCAAAAGTAATAAATTTTGGAATTATTTATGGTATGGGCGTTTCATCTTTACGTAAGAGTTTAGGTGGTACTCGCGAAGAGGCACAGAAATTTTATGATAATTATTTTAATCAATTTTCTGGTCTACGTGATTATTTAGAAGGAGTAAAAGTTTTTGCAATGAAACAAGTTTATACAGAAACATTGTTTGGTAGACGAAGATATTTCCCAAATATAAATTCTAGGATTCCATTTTTAAAAAATATGGCAGAGCGTACTGCTATTAATGCACCAATTCAAGGTACTGCTACTGCTGATATAATAAAACTTGCCATAAGATATTCTGAAGAAGATTTAAAAAATGCAGATTTATTAAACAAAGCACATCTCGTTCTTCAAATACACGATGAATTGGTTTATGAAGTAGAAGAAGGTTTTCTTATGGAAATTGAAAAAGTCATTAAAAATGCGATGCAAACAGTCTTAGAAAGATCATATTTACATTATAAAACAAATGTTCCATTAATAGTCCATTCTGGTTTTGGTGATAATTTTGGAGAAGTAAAATAGATTATTTTTGTGATATAATTATATTATGGAAATGGAAAATACAACAAAACAAATGGAAAGTAAAAATCTTCATAAAAATAGAGTACATAAGGTTTTAGCGCATTCATATATTTTTTATTTTGTTTCATTTTTATTTGGTCTTTTGTTGGATTTTGTTTTTCCATTTATAATTTTTGAGAATGTTGCAATTTTATGGATTGGATTTATATTTTTAATTTTTGGAACTTTTTTGATAGTTTGGGCGCAGAAGTCTTCTCATAAGTTAGTGAAGGAAGGTATGAATAAAGATACATTTTGTAATGGACCTTATTGTTATACTCGCATACCGACACACTATGGACTTTTCTTTTTAATGTTTGGTTTTGGAATCTTATCAAATGCTTTATTTATAATAATTTTTTCAATAATTTCTTTTTTTATTACTAAATTTGTATTTATAAAAAAAGAAGAAGAGATTCTTACTTTAAAATATGGTACTCCATATATAGAATATAAAAAACTAGTTAAATTTTAAAATGATTTATCTTTTTTGTGGTGATGATTCTAAAAATAGACATAAAGGTTATGAAGATTTTTTAAAGTCTATTCCAGTTGATGTGGAAACTTTTTTTATTGGAAAGAACGATTTTGATCAGATGGTGGTTGAAAGTTTTTATTCTGGGTCTGGACTTTTTTTTACAAAATGTATGGTTATCTTTACTAATATTTTTGAAAAAGAAGAAACACTTCATTTTGTTTTAAATAAATTAAACTTAATGAGTGAAGCCAAGAATGACTTTGTTTTTTTAGAAGGTAAATTAAGTAAATCTGTGTTAGATATTTTTAAAAAATTTAGATCAGAGATTAATGTTTTTGAATTATCAAAAGAAAAAAAGGAAAAATACAATAATTTTTTATTAGCACATGATCTTGAAAAAAGGGATAAATTAAATTTATGGATTCATTTTAGACAAGCAATAGATGTAGATGTGGGTATGGAAGAACTTGTTGGTGTACTTTTTTGGAAAGCCAAAGATATGCTTCTAAAAAAAGATTTTAAAAAATTTTCTCAAATAGAACTTCAAAATTTTGCAGGTAAATTGTCTTATCTTTTACCTGAAGCTCGTAAAGAAGGAAAAGACACTGAAGCTGTCTTTGAGCAGTTTTTATTGGAAGTTTTCTAACACTGAGGTCAGGAATAATTTTGTTGTCCGCCCGCTCGGGATCGAACCGAGGACCTTATCCTTAAAAGGGATCTGCTCTACCAGCTGAGCTACGGGCGGTTAATTAATTTTTGCGGTTTTAACAATTTTTATGAGTAGCCAGTTGAATCCGCTACAACTGAGCTACGGGCGGAAATGAATCAATATATGTGATAATATATGAAATATGCAGAAAAATCAAGGAAACAGGAAGAATATTTTTAAATTACATAATCCTTTTAAGCCAGCGGGAGATCAACCAAGGGCTATTTTGAAACTCTTGAATGGACTTAAAAATGGAATGGATAAACAAACATTGATTGGTGCTACAGGCACTGGTAAGACTTTTACTATTGCAAATGTGATAGCAAAATATAATAAACCTACACTTGTGATAGCCCACAATAAAACATTAGCAGCACAGCTTGCCTCTGAGTTTAGAGAATTCTTTCCGGATGCTGCTGTGCATTATTTTGTTTCTTATTATGACTATTATCAACCAGAAGCTTATATGCCAGTATCAGATACATATATTGAGAAAGATGCACAAATAAATAAAGAAATAGATCGTCTTCGTCATGCTACCACACAAGCATTACTTACAAGACGTGATGTGATAATAGTCGCATCTGTTTCTTGTATCTATGGTTTAGGTTCTCCAGAAGAATATGAAAAAGTTAATTTAAAACTTTATGTTGGAATGAAGATAGATAGATTAACATTGATGAGGAAATTTATAGAAATTCATTTTGAGCGCACAAATGCAGATTTAAATTCTGGAACCTTTCGTTCTATTGGTCCAAAGGTAGAATTTATGCCAGTATCAGAATTGTTTATGTATCAAATAGAATTTAAAGGAAAAGAAATTTTTAGAATTTTGAAGATTGATCCTATTTCTTTACAAATAATTAAAGAAGAAGAAAATATTTTTATTTTTCCAGCTAAACATTTTATTACTGAAGATTCTAAAAAGAAAAAAGCATTAGTGGAAATTAAAAAAGAGCTTAATAAACAATTAAAAAAATTTGAAAAAGAAGGAAAACCTTTAGAAGCAGAACGCATAAAAAGAAGAACTAATTATGATATTGCTATGATAAAAGAAGTTGGTTATTGTAATGGTATTGAAAATTACTCTAGACATTTATCAGACAAAAAAGAGGGAGAACCACCAGAAACATTATTATCTTATTTTAAAACGGACTTCTTGACTGTTATTGATGAATCACATGTGACATTGCCGCAACTTCAAGGTATGTATACAGGTGATTCTTCTCGTAAAAATACACTAGTAGAATATGGTTTTCGTTTGCCTTCTGCTAAAGACAATAGACCGTTAAAATATGAAGAATTTAGTAAAAAAATAGGACCAGTCATTTACACTAGTGCCACACCAAGTGATCAAGAACG
Organism: Candidatus Nomurabacteria bacterium CG_4_10_14_0_2_um_filter_30_12; assembly: GCA_002792755.1. Taxonomy (GTDB): domain Bacteria; phylum Patescibacteriota; class Minisyncoccia; order Phycocordibacterales; family UBA9973; genus UBA9973. The sequence continues at coordinate 8,233 of PFOY01000011.1, read as the reverse complement.
TACTCAAAGTAAACAAATGGTAGAGCAAATTATTCGTCCGACAGGGCTTGTAGATCCAGAGATTTTAATTCGACCAATTTTAGAAGAATCTGCTCAGGATAATGCTCGCTGTCGTTCGCACTCTATCTTGGAAGGGCAAGTTGTTTCTTTTAGTAGCGAATACTCCTCTGAGCATTATCCTGGGCAGATTCAGGATTTTATTAAAGAAGCAGAGAAGACAATTAAAAAAGGTTTTCGTGTTTTAGCTACAACATTAACAAAAAAAATGGCAGAAGATTTGTCTGTTTATCTAAAAGAAAAAAATATAAAAGCAGAATATTTACATAGTGATATTAAGACGATAGATAGAATAAAAATATTAACACAATTTAGAAAAGGAGAGATAGATATATTGGTTGGTGTAAATCTTTTAAGGGAAGGACTTGATTTACCTGAGGTAGCCTTAATTGGTATATTGGATACTGATAAAGAAGGATTTTTGCGTTCGGATACGGCTCTAATTCAAACTATCGGACGCGCAGCTCGTAATAGTGAAGGTAGGGTTATTCTTTACGCAGATATAATTACTGGCTCAATGAAAAGGGCAATAGAAGAAACCACTAGACGTCGTAATATTCAACTTGCTTACAATAAAAAACATGGTATCACTCCAAAAACGATAATGAAAAAGATAAAAGATATTACACAAGAAATGGAGAGTGAACATGGAAAAGCTGTAAATATAGAATTACAATTAGATATTGAATTATTTAAAAAAGCATTTATAAAAGATAAAAGCAATAAGGGTAAAAATGAGTTAGATTCTATAAAAAATATGATGCTTTCAGATGAAGAACGAAATAAAGTAATTTATGAAAAAATAATTAAAATGAAAGATAAAGAAATGAATAAAGCAGTAAAAGAATTAGATTTTGAAACAGCTGCAATTTTAAGGGATGAAATAGTGGTTTTAAGAGAAAGAGTAAAAAAATAATTCTTTTTAAATATAATTTTATGTTAAAATTAAAATAATTATGAAAAGAGTAAAATTTTTAAGAGACGATATTTATACTTTCCTACTTTCTCTCGATGATGTTACTACAGCGAAAATAATAAATTCTCTTGAACTTTTAGATGAATTGGGTGAACAAATTAGACCACCTAGGTCTAAAAAGGTAATAAAAGATATTTATGAGTTAAAAATAGTATCAAATTTATCTGTAAGAATTTTTTTTACTTTTTATAAAGGGGAAATCTGGATATTGCACGCATTTATTAAAAAGAGTCAGAAAATACCTAAAAAAGAGCTAGACGTAGCTGTCTATAGATTAAATTGCTTGCAATAAGATAGCATATATGCTATCATCTATTATATGAAAACATTAGACCAATTTAAAAAAGAAGCATTCAAAAAACCTGGAGTAAAAAAGGCTTATATTGAAATGCAACCAGAATTTAAAATAATTCGTGCTCTTATAATTTCTAGAAACAAAAAAGGTATGTCTCAAAGGAAATTGGCTCAAAAGATAGGTATTACTCAATCAGCTCTTGCTCGTTTTGAGTCTGGTAAAATAAACCCTACTCTTTCATTTATTCAAAAAATAACAAGCGGGCTTGGCTTAGAACTATCTATTAAATAAATAGTTTGTTTAAAAATCTTTTAGATTTTTTTTAAGTTAAGCAGATACTACCCATTACGATAGTATTTACTTTTTTGTATTATATAGTATTATTAATGTATTATAAAGTTATTAATTTTTTAACTAAATTTATGAATGAAGAAATAGTAGCTGAAGGAGTGCAAACAAAAAGTGCCCCAATGCCTGTGAAAATATTGGCAGTTTTGAATTATATTTCAGCAGCAATAACTCTCGTTTCTGGAATTTTGATGCTTTTTGCTGAAAATATTGTTATTAATTTTTTAGGTCAGTTTTCACCTCTTTTGCAGGGTTTTAGCTCCCTATTTTTAGGTATCATGGGAATTTTTGCAGTACTTTCAGCTGTTTTAAACTTTTTTATAGGTAAAGGTTTGTGGTTTGGAAAAAACTGGGCTCGGATTTTTGTTATAGTCATTTCTATTCTTGCTATTTTAGGTAGTTTAAAATCCCTAATAGTAGAGGGAGATATGTATGGTTTTATTTATTTAGCTATTTATATTGCCGTTGGAGCTTATTTTCTTTTCAATAAATCAGTTAAAGAATTTTTTAAGAAAGTTTAAATGTTTATGGGTTTTTTAGACAAAGTTAACAAAAATGGTCTTACAGACCAGCAAGTCCAGGCTAAGGTAAGTACTAAAGTATATCCAGTAATTGGTTCTATTTTTGTCATTATTGGAATTATTATTTTAGTGACTGAAGGAATAAATGGAAATTTAAAAGGAGGTATTTTTGGTTTTGTTATTATTGGAGGACTTGGAATGTTTTATTTTATTGCAAAAAAGATTAATAGAAGATTTTTAGTTAAAACTGGTGCTGCAGATAAAACATATAAAGGATTAGTTTCTGATTATATAAAAGTTTGGAAAAATGATTCTGAAGAAAATATAGAAAAATAATTTTATTTTTCTATATTTTATGGTATAGTTTTCTTATCTTAATATAGATATACACCCCCTATGAGTAAGGCGGGGTGTAATTGTGTTATATATAAAAATATGAAAAAAGATTTTCAAAATAAAATAATAGTAAAAGGTGCTAGAACCCACCCCAAAGGAGAGCAAGCTCCCTACGGGGCAGGTAATTTAAAGGTTTTTGATAAGATTGTAGTTCATGGTGCAAGAACGCATAACCTCAAAAACATAACAGTTGAAATACCACGCAATAAGATGGTTGTTATTACTGGTGTTTCTGGGTCTGGTAAATCATCCCTTGCTTTTGATACTATTTTTGCTGAAGGACAAAGGAGATATATTGAATCACTTTCTTCTTATGCACGACAATTTCTAAATCAAATGCCAAAACCAGATGTTGATGAGATTACAGGGCTTTCTCCTGCTATTTCTATTGACCAAAAATCTCGTTCAAATAATCCACGTTCTACTGTAGCTACTATTACAGAAATTTATGATTATTTAAGAGTTATGTATGCACGTATTGGGCATCCGCACTGTCCTTTGTGTGGAGAGGAAATAAAAAAATTATCAAATGAAGAAATTTTGAATTTTGTTTTAGAAAAAGTTAAGACTTTTGAGAAGAAAAATTTTTCTGGCTTAACCCTTCCCGGAGTACCGGGTGGGACTCACACCATTCAAAATTCTTCTTTTAAAAAGTCTAGAAAAAATATAAGAAAAGTAATGGGTGTAGAATGGGATGAAACTAAGATTAGTATTTTTTCTCCAGTTATACGAGGACGTAAGGGGGAATATTATCAACTACTTTATGATTTACTTGGTAAGGGATTTTCTGAAATTCGTTTAGATGGAAATATAAAGAAATTACGTGAACAAATAGTTTTGTCTAAAAATAAAGCACATAATATTGATGTTTTAGTTGATTGTTTTGCTGTACATGAATTTGTTAATAATAAAGAAGCTAGTCGCACTAGATTGTCCGAAGCATTAGAGCGAGCTTTAATTGAGTCTGATGGATTAGTAACTATTAAAATTAGTGATGAGGAGTTTATAATGTCATCAAAGTTTGCATGTAAAAATGATGGTTTTTCTTTTCCAGAAATTGAGCCACGTCTTTTTTCTTTCAATTCTCCATATGGTGCTTGTGATGTTTGTCATGGACTAGGTTCAAAATATTTTCTTGGAGATGAGCCATGTGATGCTTGTCATGGTGCGCGATTACGAATAGAAGCATTAAATATTTTCATTAGTGCTTCCCTGAAGCCAGGCTTAGGGGTAGATAGTAGTAAAAAACAAAAGTCCCTAAGCCTGGCTTCAGGGAAGGTTAATATTTTAGAACTTTCTTCTTTATCTATAGCTGAAGCAGCAGAATTTTTTAAAACATTAAAACTTTCTGATCAAGAAAAAGAAATATCTCTTCCTATCGTCCGCGAAATAGAAGCACGATTACAGTTTATGTTAGACGTAGGATTAGATTATTTACAGCTCTCTCGTAAAGCAAATACTTTATCTGGTGGGGAGGCTCAACGTATTAGGTTGGCATCTCAATTAGGATCAAGACTTGTTGGTGCCTTATATGTATTGGATGAACCAACTATTGGTTTACATCAACGTGATAATGATCGTTTGATTAAAACATTGGAAAACTTACGTGACTTAGGTAACACAATTTTAATTGTTGAACACGACGAAAATACTATTTATGCCTCTGATTATATTGTAGATATAGGACCAAAAGCGGGGGTACATGGTGGTGAAGTAATTGTTTCAGGATGGTTAGAAGATTTATTAACTGCAAACCCCGAAGGAAAGAATACTTCCTACGGGGCAGGAAAAAATACTAAGTCCAGGACACTTGGTTATTTAAGAGGTGAGTTAAAAATACAAATTCCAGAAAAACGTCGTAGCGGAAAAGGAGCATTGCGTATTACCGGTGGAAAGATTTTTAATATTAAAAATCTAAATGTTGAAATTCCTCTTGGCATTATGACTGTCATTACTGGAGTATCTGGTTCTGGTAAAAGTTCGCTTATGTATGAGATTTTATATAAAAATCTTCAAGCTCATTATGAACGTAAATATCGTACGGCTACAATTTTTAATTGTACTTCATTTTCTGGTACTGAATATTTATCACGTGCAATACTTATTGATCAATCTCCAATTGGTAGAACACCACGTTCAAATATAGCTACTTATACTGGTACTTTTACACATATTCGTGATTTATTTGCTACAACAGAAGAGGCACGTCTTCGTGGTTGGAAAGCGAATCGTTTTTCTTTTAATGTGAAAGGTGGACGTTGTGAATCTTGTGAAGGGAATGGTCAGATTGCAGTTGAAATGCATTTTTTGCCGACAGTTTATGTGACTTGTGATGTTTGTAGTGGTAAACGTTTTGATAAAGAAACATTGACTGTAAAATATAAGAAGAAAAATATTTATGAAGTTTTACATATGACAATAGAAGAAGGACTTTTGTTTTTTAAAGATATACCAGCTATTTCAGATCGTTTGTATACACTCATTGGTGTCGGCTTGGGTTATCTCGAGCTTGGTCAATCAGCAACGACACTTTCAGGTGGAGAGGCTCAGCGTGTTAAAATTTCAAGTGAGCTTTATCGTCCTCATATAGGAAAAACTATTTATCTTTTAGATGAACCGACGGTAGGGTTACATTATGATGATGTAGTGAAACTTCTTGAGGTATTAAATAAACTTGTTTCAAAAGGAAATACAGTGGTTTTAATTGAACACAATCTTGATATTATAAAAAATTGCGATTATGTTATAGATATTGGTCCCGAAGGAGGAATAAATGGTGGTAATTTAGTAGCAAAAGGTACACCTGAGGATGTGGTGAATAATAATAAGAGTTATACTGGTAAATATCTTAAAAAAGTTTTACGTAAATAAAGTTTATATTTTATGGATATAAAATATTTTAAAAAAAAGAAATTACCAGATAGACCAGGAATTTACTTTTTTAAAAAAGGAAAACCTGCCCGTGCAGGCGGGGATATTTTATATATTGGTAAAGCTACATCTCTCAAAGATAGAGTAAAAAGTTATTTTAGTAAAGACCCCAAAGGAAAGCAAGCTTCCTACGGGGCAGGTCTTATTGAAAATAGAGGACCATTAATTGTAAAAATGGTTCAAGATGCAGCTAAGATAGAATGGACTGTCACAGATAGTGTATTAGAAGCACTTATTTTAGAAGTAGCTTTAATAAAAAAATATCAACCAAAATATAATACTAAAGAGAAATCTGATAAAAGTTTTAATTATGTTTGTATTACAAAAGAAAAAAAGATTGCTATAGTTCGAGGCAAAATACTTAATAAAGAAAAATTTAATTCTTTTTTTGGACCATTTCCAAATGGTAACCAATTACGTGAAGCTTTAAAGATTATAAGAAAAATATTTCCTTATTTTGAAGATAAAAAAGGTATAAAAGGAAAAGATGAATTTTATAAACAAATAAAATTAGTACCAGAAAATTTAATAGAGAATATAAATAATATTAAAAATATTAAATTACTTTTTGAGGGTAAAAAGGGGAGAATTTTAAGTAATTTGAAAAAAGAAATGAAGGTATGTGCGAATAATAAAGAATTTGAAAAAGCGGGTAAAACAAAAAGACAAATTTTTGCATTGCAGCATATTAATGATGTAGCGTTATTGAAGGGTGATGACTTCATAGATAATAAAATTTTTGATCCTGCGCCCTTCTTTGGGTGTATTAAGGGGAATAAAGTGGGACACTCAGATACAAAAATTTTATTATCTACTTCTCTATTAAGAATAGAAGCTTATGATATAGCCCATATGTCTGGTAAAAATATGGTTGGTGTTATGGTAGTTGTAGAAGATGGAGAAATAGAAAAGAAGGAATATAGAAAATTTAAAATTAAAACCCAAACAAAAGCAAACGACATTGGAGCATTAAAAGAGGTGTTAGAAAGACGTCTAGCGCATATAGAATGGCCTTTTCCAGGGCTTATTGTTGTGGATGGTGGAATATCTCAGATTAATATAACTAAGACTATTTTGACCAAAATGGGCTTAAAAATAGAAGTTGTTTCTGTTCTAAAAGACAAGCGACATAAGGCGAAAGCTATTTTAGGTGATAAAAAAAATGGTTTAAAATATAAGAGAGAAATCTTGTTGGCTAACAGTGAAGCACATAGATTTGCGATAAATTATCATAAGAATATGAGAAATAAAAATTTCTTGATTTAATATATAATAAAAACATGAAAAAACAACAGGAAAATATTTTAATAATTCATGATATTAGAAGTGTGACAAATGTCGGTGCTATGTTTCGTACTGCTGATGCGGCAGGTGTAAATAAAATTTATTTAACAGGTTTTACACCTACACCTCTTGATCGTTTTGGAAAAATTCGTAAAGATATGGTTAAGTCTGCCTTGGGTGCAGAGAATTTTGTTGCATGGGAATATAAAAAAAATACAAGTATTCTTATTGATAAATTAAGAAAAGAGAATTATTTTATTATTGGTATTGAGCAAGATAAGAAATCTATTGATTATAAAAAAGTTAAATTAAAAAACAAGAATGTTTTTATAATGGGTGCAGAAGTGACTGGTATACCTAAAAATATACTTGCAAAATGCGACATAATTGCTGAGATACCAATGAAAGGAAAAAAAGAATCTCTTAATGTTTCTGTATCTTGTGGAATAGCACTTTTTAGAATATTAAATATTTAAGTTTTATATTTCTTTTATTTTAAAATGTTATAGTTAATAGATGTTGATAAAGAGAATTATATATATCTTATCTTTTGTTATTTTTATTTGCCCTATTCTTGTTCTTGCAGGTAATATTTCAATACCAGTTGAGATTAAACAGCCAATAAAAATTTTATTAGTTCCTGGACATGATAATGAAATATGGGGCTCTCAGTATGGAAAAATAAAAGAAGCTGATATGAATTTAGTATTAGCAACGAAGATATATAATCTTCTTAAAAAAGATAAAAGATTTGAAGTTTTTATTACTCGTGATAGTAGTGGTTACACAAAAGAATTTGCAGATTATTTTTCTTTACATCAAGTTGATATAATTTCTTTTAAAGAAGATGTTAAGAAAAAAATGGAGAATAAAATTAATAATGGAAGTTTTGTTAAAAAAGAAAATGTGCCACATGTTTCAGCTACTTCATATATGTCTAATATACTCTATGGTATAAATAAATGGGTAAATGAGAATAATATAGATGCAGTAATTCACATTCATTTTAATGATTATCCACGTAAGAATGCATGGACTATTGGAAAATATAAAGGTTTTGCTATTTATACACCAGAAGAGCAAATGATTAATTCTAAAGAAAGTAATAACCTTGCGAAAGATATCTTTTCACAACTTCATAAAAAATATATTTCAAGTAATTATGAAAAAGAGTTAGATGGAATTATTCCTGACCAAAGTTTAATTGCCTTAGGTTCTAATGATTCATTGGTAGAAAATGTACGATCTATTTTGATAGAATATGGTTATATTTATAGATTTGGAAATAGTGTGATGAGACACAAAGCTTATATTAACATGGCTAATCTCACGGTTGTGGGTATTAAAAATTATTTTTTACTTGCTAGATAATAGCTTTAAAGCTTCTCGTATTTTTATATTTGTGTTTGCATCAGATGAAACATT
>PFOY01000035.1 GCA_002792755.1 Candidatus Nomurabacteria bacterium CG_4_10_14_0_2_um_filter_30_12 | reverse complement strand
AAAAAAGTTATGGATTATAAACCACAAAACGTAATATGTCAAAACTGTAAGACTCAGTTCACCATAGAGCCAGAAGATTTTAATTTTTATGAAAAGATAAAAGTCCCTCCACCGACTTTTTGTCCGGAATGTAGATTAACTGGGAGGCTTCTTAATATTATGGAAAGGACTCTTTACAATGATATTTGTGATAATTGTGGTAAAAAAATAATAAGTCATTTTTCTCCTGAAACATCATATAAAGTTTTTTGTTCTTCTTGTTGGTGGGGAGATTCTTGGGATGGAACAGAATATGGGAAAGATTATGATTTTAATAAAACATTTTTTGAACAATTTCATGAATTAAGAAAAATTGTTCCTTGTCAAGCAATGAATATGAAAAATTCTACAGATTGTAAATATTGTAGTGGAATTGATCGTTGCAAAAATTGCGTTTATGTTTTTAGTGGATTACAGTCGATTAATTGTTATTATTGCGTAACCCCAATTTTTGTTAAAGATTCTATTGACTCAGATTTTATAATTAATGGAGATCATGTATATGAAGCTTTTAATTCAAATCAGAATTATAATACTAAATTTGCATATTTTTCAGACGGATCTCTAGATTCAGCTTTTCTTTTTAATTGTTTAGGATGTAGTAATTGTTTTGGTTGTGTAAATTTAAGAAATCAAAAATATTGTATTTTTAATAAACAATATTCTAAAGAAGAATATCAAAAAGAGATACAAAAATGGGATTTAGGAGATTATAAAATTGTTCAAAAAGCAGAACAAGAATTTATGAAACTTTTTTATAAAACACCAAAACATTTTGCTAATATAATTAATTCAACAAATGTAATTGGTGATAATATTAAAAATTCAAGAAATTGCAAGATTTGTTTTTCTGTCTTTAATGGAGTAGAAAATTGTAAATATATTTTTTATAGTGGTTTATTATTAAAAGATAGTTATGATGTGACACTAGGAGGAGATACATCTGAATTACTCTATCAAGCAACAGGTAGTACTAGGTGCCAAAAAGCTTTTTTTGTAAGAGCAAGTAGTAATTTGGTTGATGTAGAATATTCTGAGAATTTATATAATTGTTCAAATTGTTTTGGTTGTGCTAAATTGAGACATAAAAAATATTGCATTTTAAATAAACAATACTCAAAAGAAGAATATAAGAAATTAATTCCCAAGATTAAAGAACATATGATGAACGTACCTTATAAAGACAAAGATGGTAGAATTTATAAATATGGTGACTATTTTCCACCTGAACACTCAATGTGGGCATATAATGAATCACTAATTCAACAATATTTTCCTCTTAAAAAAGAAGAAGTAAAAAAATGTAATTTTTCTTGGCACAATCCTCCTGAAAGAGATTATCAAATAACATTAAAAACGAAAGATTTACCAAATCATATAAAAGATGTAGATGATTCTGTATTAAATGAAATAATAGAATGTGAACATAATGGTAAGGAATGTAATCAACAATGCTCTACCGCTTTTAGAATTTTACCGAATGAATTACAATTTTATAGACAAATGAATATTACATTACCTCGACTTTGTCCAAACTGTAGGCACTATGAACGATTAAAAAAAATTAATCCACCTAAATTATGGCATAGAAAATGTATGTGTAATGGTGTAGAATCATACAATAAAGAATATAAAAATACGATTAAACATTCTCATGGGGATAGTCCATGTATGAATGAATTTGAAACTGCTATCAGCGACGAACGTCGAGAAATAGTATACTGTAAAAAATGTTATCAAGCTGAATTTGTATAATAAAATGAAAAAGATAAAAAATAAAATAGAATATTTAAAACAAGTTTTACCAATGCTTTGGCAGACTATTAAATTTAGAGTTAAAGTATCATGGTATAAGATAAAAAATTAGAAAAACCTTAACCTAGCATATATGCTAGGTTAAGGAAATTGAAAATAAGATGGAATATAAACAAAAAATAAAAAACTGTCAGAACCCCGAACGAAAGCGAAGCTTCATACGGGGCAGGCTGTAAAAAAGTTATGGATTATAAACCACAAAACGTAATATGTCAAAACTGTAAGACTCAGTTCACCATAGAGCCAGAAGATTTTAATTTTTATGAAAAAATAAAAGTTCCTCCTCCAACCTTTTGTCCTGGATGTAGAATGATAAAGAGGATGGCCTTTCGTGATTATAGAGTTTTATATAGAAGAAAGAGTAATAAAACTCATGATATTATTTTTTCTATTATTCCACAAGAGTCACTCTTAAAAGTTTGGGAACGTGATATTTGGTGGTCTGATGAGTGGGATAGTTTAGCTTATGGAAAAGATTATGATTTTAATAAACCTTTTTTTCTCAATTGAAAGAATTAATTTCAGAAGTACCTTATCCAAGTCAAACTTGTTGGAATATAGTAAATAGTGAATATTGCACGGGAGCAAATTATTTAAAGAATTGTTATTTAGTATTTGTATCTACAAATTCTGAAGATTGTATTTATGGTGCTGAAATTAATAAAACAAAAAGTTCAATAGACATTACGAGGATTGAATCATCAGAATTGTGTTATAAATCTTTTTATCTTACAAAATGTTATCAAACTTTTTTTTCTTCTCATTGTGAAAACTGTATTAATGTATGGTTTTCTAGAGATTTATCTAGTTGTAGTTCTTGTTTTGGTTGTGTAAATTTAAGAAATAAAAAATATTGTATTTGGAATATTCAATATTCAAAAGAAGAATATGAAAAAAGTATTAAAGAATTAAATATTGGTTCTTATAAATCAATTAAAGAAATTAAGGAAAAAGTAAATTTGATATTTAATAAAAGTATAAGAAAATATACTGAAGGACGTTATAACTCTAATGTTTCTGGAGAATATATTAATAATTCTAAAAATGTTTTGAAAAGCTATTATGTAAATCAAGGAGAAGATTGTAAATATTTACAATGTTTTTTCTCACCTAGTGTAAAAAATTGTTTTGATTGCACAGAATGGGGTGAAAATTCAGAATTATGTTACGAATGTTCTTCTGTTGGTGCTGAAAGTTATAATAATAAATTTAATTATCGTTGCAGTAAAGGTACTCATAATAGTGAATATTCTTTTAATTGTATGGGGTGTGGTGATGTATTTGCTTGTTCTGGTCTTCGTAATAAACAATATTGTATTTTAAATAAACAATACGAAAAAGAAGAGTATTTTAAATTGAAAGAAAAAATAATAAAACATATGAATGATATGCCATATATTGATAAAAAAGGAATTATATATAAATATGGTGAATTTTTTCCTATAGAATTTTCACCTTTTTCTTATAATGAATCTTTAGCGCAAGACTATTTTCCATTAACTAAAGAAAAAGTTTTAAAAGAAGGTTATAGATGGAAAGAAAAAATTGAAAGGAATTATCAAATAGAAATTAAGAATAAAAACATGTCAGACGATATAAAAGATGTAGATAAATCAATAATAAATAAAGTAATAGAATATGTCGATATGGGGGAATGTAACCATGAATGCATAGGAGTATTTAAAATAATAAAAGAAGAATTTCAGTTTTACAAAAGAATGAATTTACCATTACCTAGATTTTGTCCAAATTGTAGATATTTTGAGCGTATAAAAATGCGTAATGGTATTAAATTATATAAGAGGAAATGTATGAAAGAAGGGTGTAATAATGAATTTGAGACAAGCTATGCACCAGAAAGACCTGAAATTGTGTATTGTGAACGTTGTTATCAGCAAGAAGTATATTAATTTTCGACTAGTTTACTACTTACATTTAAGGAACGGCCGTCTCTAAAATGGAGAGATATAAAACTGAAGTAAAATTTTCATTTTTAATTTTTTATGGTATAATAAAAATAAGGGCAAAACGTGTCCTATTTTTTATGCAGAACAAAGAAAAAGATTATTCAAATTTACGTATCAAGTTGGTACTAAAATATTACTGGGAAATAATTAGACAATATAAAGTGTCTTTTTTTACTGTTATTATTTTTACAATAATTTATTCATCTCTTAGTGTTTATATACCTCTTCAATATTTAAAACTCTGGGACGTTTTGATTACTAATAATTTCTCTGTTGTCTCAGTTGCTAAATCTATAGTAATCTTTATTTTAATATTAAACTTATTGAGTTGGGTTATACGTAGAATTTCAGGATTTTGTCTTGCATATTTTGAATCGCATGTTAAGGCAGGTCTTCGTGAGCAAGCTTTTTCATATATGATTGGTCATTCACATTCATTTTTTGCAAATAATTTTAGTGGTTCACTAACTCAAAAAATCGCTAAGTATGCAAATGCTTTTGAAAAATTAACAGACAAGATGTCTCAAGATGGTTTACCTTTGTTCATACGTAGTGTTGGAACAGTAATAGCTATTTATACTTTACTTCCCAAATATGCTTATATTTTAGGTATTTTTTGTGTTGTATTTTTAGTTACTGCTTTTATCTATACTCGTTTTAAACTTAAATATGATGTTATTGCTTCTATTGCTGATAGTAAAACTACAGGTGTTTTGGCAGATGCTATTGGTAATCATTCTTCGATACAATTTTTTACAGGTTATAAATATGAAAAGAAATATGCTGGTGGTGTAATAGAAGAACAACAAAAAGCAACCATTTTAAATTGGTATTTATGGGAAGGACTCACTGTTATTCAAAGTTTTTATTTAATAATTACTGAATTTATTATTTTTTGGGTAGCTATTGGTGATTGGCAAATTTCTCTTATTACTTTACCTCTAATGATATTATTGCAAACTTATTTTGTCCGTCTTGGTGAAAATTTATGGAGTTTTGCTAGTATCATTCGAAATTACTATGATAGTTTTGCTAACGCTCAAGAGATGGCTCTTATTTTTGATACATCTTATGAAATATTAGATGAAGTTAAAGAAGTGGCTAAAGATATAAAGGGGGAAGTTGTCTTTGATAAAGTGACTTATATTTATAAAAATAATAATACAAAAGTTTTAGATAGTTTTTCTTTAACAATACCAGCTGGTCAAAAGATAGCTATTGTTGGATCTTCTGGAGCAGGAAAGACTACTTTTGTACGATTACTTATGAGATTGTTTGATTTAACAGATGGTCAAATTACTATTGATAATATTGATATTAGTGAAATTTCTCAGGAGAATCTTCGAGAACAAATAGCTTTTGTACCTCAAGATCCTGTGCTTTTTCATCGTACCTTGATGGAGAATATTCATTATGGCAGACGTGATGCTACTGATGAAGAAGTATTAGTAGCGGCTCATTTAGCTCATTGTGATGACTTTATAGAGCAATTACCATTAAAATATGAGACATATGTAGGTGAGCGTGGAATAAAACTCTCTGGTGGTGAACGTCAACGTGTTGCTATTGCTCGTGCTATTCTTAAAAATGCTCCAATACTAATATTAGATGAAGCTACATCTTCTTTGGATTCACATTCTGAATCTTTAATTCAAGATGCTCTTGTTAAACTTATAAGAGGGAAGACGACGATAGTCATAGCTCATAGACTTTCGACTATAAGACAAATGGATAGAATTATAGTTCTTGAAAAAGGAAAAATTATTGAAGATGGTACACATGAAGAACTTTTAAATAAAAAAAGTGGTCTTTATAAAAAACTTTGGGATCTTCAAGCTGGAGGATTTAAAAATATAATCTGAAAAAAGTGAATATCTTTTGAAATTTTTATTTTTTAATACTTTTTAAAAAAATTAGTTTTGTTTCTTCATCAATTTTATCTGTGACTATTATCATAAGTTCTGTTCCTAGATTTAAATCTTTTTTAATGTTTGTAAAAAGATGTTCATAAGGTAGTGGAGATATCCATACAGTATTTTTTATGCAAACAAAATTTGCTTTTTTAAGAAGGTAACGCAAAGCTTCTCGTTTACTTTTTCTTTCTTCTGGTATATCTAAAATTATAATTCTCCACAAGCCATCCCATGATGTAGACACAAGAGCACCATCTCCTTCAAGTTTGATAGAATTTAATTTATTTTTACCTTTTTTAGTAAGTTTTAAATAGTTTTTATTGTCTGATTTTAGTACTTCAATACATCCAGATTCTATAAGATTCTTTATGGAACGACTAAGTGCGTAACTAGTTTTTTGGTCTTTTGATTCTTTAATTGAATCTACAGAAATAACTGCTTTTTCGGCTAAAATTTTAAGTATTTTATTGGAATATTGTGATTTACTTGACATAGTAATATGATATCATATATACTAGATTTATACAAATAATTCGTGGTCGCAAAATAGTTGTTAAATAAATATTATAAGTAATAAATATATAATTAATTTATGAGTAAAATAATAGGTATAGATTTAGGTACAACAAATTCGGCAGTCGCTTTCATTGAAGGTGGTGTGCCAAAAATTATTGAAAATGTTGAAGGTAATCGTACGACACCTTCTGTAGTTGCTACAGCAAAAAATGGTGATCGTATTGTAGGACTTCTTGCAAAAAGACAAGCTGTCACAAATCCAGAAAATACAATTTCTGAAATTAAACGTTATATGGGTCATAGATATGATGGTCCAGAAGTACAAAAAGATAAATTAACTGCTCCTTTTAAAATTGAAGCCGGAGAAGATGGTGGAGTAAAAGTAAAAATGTCAGAGAAGTTTTATCGTCCAGAAGAAATTTCTGCAATGATTTTACAAAAGATAAAAGCTGATGTTGAAGCTAAATTAGGAGAAAAAATAACTGAAGCTGTGATTACGGTTCCTGCATATTTTAATGATGCACAAAGAAAAGCTACAAAAGACGCAGGGCAAATAGCAGGACTTGATGTTAAAAGAATTATTAATGAACCTACTGCAGCAGCTTTAGCTTATGGATTTAATAAGAAGAAAAATGAAAAAATAGTTGTTTATGATTTTGGTGGAGGAACTTTTGATGTTTCTGTTCTTGAAATTGGAGATGATGTAATAGAAGTTAAATCTACTGATGGAGATTCACATATGGGTGGTGGAGATATTGATAGAAAAATAATAAGTTGGATTGCTGAAGAATATAAAAAAGAATCAGGTGTGGATGTAAGGAAAGACCCTCTCGCTCATCAGAGATTAAAAGAAGCAGCAGAAAAAGCTAAACACGAACTTTCTACGACAACAGAAGCAGAAATAAATATTCCATTTATTACTTCTGATGCAGAAGGTCCAAAACATTTACTTTTTAAGATGTCACGAGCAACTCTTGAATCTTTAGCAAAAGAATATGTTGATCGTTCTATTGAAATAACAAAAAGAGCTTTAGAGGCATCACCATTTAAGATGAATGAAATAAATGAAATTATAATGGTTGGTGGACAGACGAGGATGCCTATGATTGTGGAAGCTGTAAAGAATCTTTTTGGTAAAACACCAAATATGTCTATAAATCCTGATGAAGTCGTTGCTCTAGGTGCATCTGTGCAAGCAGGAGTGCTTGCTGGAGACGTGCGTGATGTATTACTTCTAGACGTCATTCCACTTTCTTTAGGTATTGAAACATTGGGTGGAGTAGGTACAAAATTAATTGATAAAAATACGACTATTCCAGTTTCTAAATCTCAAGTATTTTCTACTGCTGCTGACAATCAGACTTCTGTTGAGATTCATATAGTGCAAGGAGAACGTCCTATGGCTTCTGATAATAAATCTCTTGGTCGTTTTATTTTAGATGGAATTCCACCAGCACCTCGAGGTATGCCACAAGTGGAAGTAACTTTTGATATCGATGTAAATGGAATATTAAATGTGACTGCAAAAGATAAAGCTTCAGGAAAAGCTCAATCTATTAAAATTGAAGCAAGTTCAGGACTTAAAGATGAAGATATTAAAAAGATGCAAGAAGATGCTGAACTTCATGCAGATGAAGATAAAAAGAAAAGAGAGGTTGTTGATATAAAAAATACAGCTGAGATGATTATTTATACTGCAGAAAAAGCATTGAAAGATAATGAAGAAAAAATTCCAGCAGATGTAAAAGATAATGTGAATGCAAAGATTACTGCCTTACGTGAAGTAAAAGATGGTGCAGATGCAGATACTATTAAAAAAGCTACAGAAGAATTATCTGCTGAAATGTCTAAAATTGGTGAAGCTATGAGTAAAGCTGGAGCTGAGACTCCTCCTGCAAGTGCTCCGGAAGAACAAAATACCGAAGTTCACGATGCGGAATATAAAGAAGGAGAAAAACCTGAAGGTGAAGCTCCAAAAGTATAATATCTTTTATTACTAAAAAGCCTCTTATGTGGCTTTTTAGTTTTACTAATCTCTGGTATAATTTACCTATATGGACTTACACGAATTACCTAAAAATAAAGAAATTACATATATTGGTAACACTACTTATAGAGATAAAAACGTACTTTTTGGAATAAAACGCAAAGATAGACGTCAGCATGTTTATATTCTTGGAAAATCAGGTACAGGTAAATCTGTATTAATGTTTAATATGATTATTCAGAATATAGAAAATGGAGATGGTGTCTGTATGGTTGATCCGCATGGAGAAAATGTCGAAGCTATTCTTTCAGCTATTCCTCCACATCGTATGAAAGATGTTGTATATTTTAATCCTGCTGATACTGAATTTCATATTGGTTTTAATGTCTTAGAGCTTATTGATCCTAAATACAAGCACTTAGTGGCTTCTGGTTTAATGGGAATATTTACGAAAATTTGGGCAAATGCTTGGTCTGCTCGTATGGAATATATTTTAAATAATGCAATTTTAGCGTTACTTGATACTCCTGGTTCTACTCTTTTAGGTATACCAAGAATGTTGGTAGATAAAGATTATCGTCAGAAAATAATTACTAATTTAAAAGATCCTGTTATTAAAGCTTTTTGGGTACATGAATATGAAGCTTGGCAAGATAAATTTAGAAATGAAGCTATCGCACCGATTCAAAATAAAGTCGGACAATTCCTCTCTACTTCTATTATTCGAAATATTGTAGGTCAATCAGTGAGTACTATAAATATTTTTGACATAATGAATGAGGGAAAGATTTTCTTGGTAAATGTTTCTAAAGGACGTATTGGTGAAGATAATTCATCACTTTTGGGAGGTATGATCATTACTAAAATTCAGCTTGCTGCGATGGAGCGTGTTCGTATTCCAGAAGATGAAAGAAAAGATTTCTATCTTTATGTAGATGAATTTCAAAATTTCGTGACAGAAGCTTTTGCTGGTATTCTATCCGAAGCTAGAAAGTATAGATTAAATCTTACTGTTGCTCATCAATATACAGCACAATTAATTACAGATAAAAATTCAAGTGTTAGAGATGCTATTTTTGGAAACGTTGGTACTATGATGGTTTTTAGAATAGGAGCAGATGATGCTGAATTTTTAGAAAAAGAATTTGAACCAGAATTCACTCCTCAAGATATTGTAAGTCTACCAAATTTTAAAATATATTTGAAATTGATGATAGATGGTGTATCTTCTCGTCCATTTTCAGCAAGAACACTTCCTCCAATGGTTAAATCTGGTAATAAAGAAATTGAAGAAGAAGTTATTAAATCTTCTCGTGATTTATATTGTAAATCACGAGAATCAGTAGAAAGAGAAATAAATAATTGGAGTGGAATGTCTATTGGAGATAATAATACAGCAAATGTAATTGAGAAATTTTCAACTGTATGTTCTCTTTGTAAAAAAGATACGATGGTTCCTTTTAAGCCAGAAGCAGGTAGAGCTGTGTATTGTAAAGACTGTATATCTAAAATAAAATCTGGTGAATTAAAACCTATTAAAGGATCAATACGTCAGATTAAAGAAGACGAATCAAAATTCTTTAAACCATTAGCTGATTTGGGGATAGAATTTGAATCAAAAAATAATGATAAAGAAACAGAAAGATATCCAGAAAGAATAGATAAACTTGGACATGAAGATGTTGATAAAAAAATAATATATAAAAATATTTCAGTTACGACTCCAAAAATATTTTCTACAATTAAAAAAGTTTTTACAAAAACTAATCCAGTTCAAAAAGAGAACCTAGCTTTGAAAGAAATTTTAAATAAAACTTTATCTGAAAATAAAATTTTATATAACAAGCAGAAAGAAATTAAAGTAAAAAATATAGAAGAAGTAAAAAAAATAGAATCTACTATTTCTTTAGATGAATTAAAAAAAGAAAAACCAAAATTTAAAGTTAAATCAAATGATAGATCAGCTAGTATAGAAGAAATGAATAAATTGAAAGATTTTATTTCAGAGAAAATAGTATCTATAAAAGATAAAAATTCTATTCCTACTTTGGCTTCAGAAACATTACAAATACCAGTAATTAAATCAGAAAAAAAAGAAGAATCTACTCAAAAAATAGATTCAATAAATAAAATAAAAGAAGTTCCAGAAGATGTTTTGAGAAAAATTTTAGAATAAAATAGCACGAAGAAAAAAGCCTTACCTTAAAAGGAGCCCAAAGGTAAGGCCTTAAAGAGTCAAAGATATGAATAATGTTAGTGAAAATAGAACATGCCAAAACCCCGAACGAAAGCAAGGCTTCCTACCGGGCAGGTTGTAAAAAAGTTATGAGTAATATTAGTGAAAAAAGAATATGTCAGAATTGTCGTGGTGAATTTATTATTGAGCCAGATGATTTTGGATTTTATGAAAAAATTGGAGTTCCTCCACCAACCTTTTGTCCGGAGTGCAGATTTCAGAGAAGACTTATGTGGCGAAATGAAAGAACTTTTTATAAAAGAACTTGTGATTTATGTAAAAAAAATATAATTTCTACTTATGATAAAAATCAATCTTTTCCAGTTTATTGTCAAAAATGTTGGTGGAGTGATAAATGGAACCCATATGAATATGGAATAGATTTTGATTTTTCTCGTCCATTTTTTGAGCAGTTTAAAGAATTATTAAGTAAGGTACCAATGTTAAATATGCAAAATGATGATGGAGTAGGATCTGTTAATTCAGAATATGCTCAAGATTTTGCTTTTTCAAAAAATTGTTATCTTACTTCTGTTGGTTGGTATTGTGATAATGTAATGTATTCTTATTATACTTGTTATGACAGAGATGTAGTTGATAGTTTTTTTATAAATAATTCTGAAAAATGTTATGAATGTTTTGAATCGGATCGTTTATTTGATAGTAAATATTCTCATTTATGTTTTGATTCAGTAAATTTAAATTTTTGTTATGATATGAGAAATTGTCAAAATTGTTTTATGTGTACAAATCTTCGCGGACAAAATTACTATATTAGGAATGAACCATATACTAGAGAAGCTTATTTTGAAGAATTAAAAAAAGAGAATTTAGATAAAAAGGATAAGATAGATAAACATAGGATAGAGTTAAAAGAAATGATGTTAAAATGTCCAAATCGATTTGTTCATATAATAAAATCATTGAATTGTACTGGAGATATGTTGATTAATTCAAAAATGTCGCTGGATTCTTTTTGGGTTTCAAATCTCGAAAATTGTCGTTATCTTATGTTGATGGATGGTGCCAAAAATTCGTATGATTGTAATAATAGTGGTAATCCAGAATTATGTTATGAAAGTGTAACACCTGATAATTCTTTCAATAATCTTTTTACTATATTTTGTTGGAAATGCAGTTATGTTTTTTATTCGAATAATTGTCATTCTTCAAATAATTTATTTGGATGTATAGGATTAAAACATGGTGAATATTCTATTTTTAATAAAAGATATACGAAAGAAGAATATACTGAACTTAGAAAAAAAATTATTGAACATATGAAAAAAACAGGTGAATGGGGTGAATTTTTTCCCTCTATAATTTCTCCTTATTCTTATAATGAAAGTTTTAATTTAGATTTTTTCTTTTTAAATAGAAATGAAGCTATTGATAAAGGTTTTAGTTGGAAGGAAGATAAAGAAAGAAATTATATTATAACTTTACATAAAGAAGAAATACCTAATTCTATTGATAATGTAGATGAAAATATTTTAAATGAGGTAATTGAATGTCAACATTCTGGAAATTGTGAACATAAATGTTCTAAGGCTTTTAAAATAATTGAAAGGGAATTAAAATTTTATAAAAAAATGAATATACCTATTCCTACTTTGTGTCCTAATTGTCGTTATTATGAAAGATTAAAACAAACAAATCCATTAAAACTCTGGCATCGTAAATGTATGAAACCTGGCTGTAATAATGAATTTGAAACTTCTTATGCTCCAGATAGGCCGGAAATAGTATATTGTGAAAAATGTTATCAACAAGAGGTATATTAGCATAGCTTATAGGTGTTAGCTTTTAGCTTATAGAATTGTGGAATACAAACAAGAAACAAAAAATTGCCAAAACCCCAAACGAAAGCAAAGCTTCGTACGGGGCAGGCTGTAAAAAAGTTATGGAAATTAAAATATGTCAAAATTGTAAAACAGAATTTGTAATAGAAAAAGAAGATTTTTTGTTTTATAAGAAAATAAAAGTCCCTCCGCCGACTTTTTGTCCGGATTGCAGATTACAAAGAAGATTAGTATGGATGGTAAATATAAATTTATTTAAGCGTAAATGTAATTTGTGTGAAAAAGAAGTAATTTCAATGTATAACCCCAAAATACCTTTTAAGATTTATTGTCACAAATGTTGGTGGAGTGATAAATGGGATGCTCGTGATTATGGGAAAGGATATGATTTTTCTAAGCCGTTTTTTGAACAATGGAAAGAACTTTTACAGCAGACACCAATTTTAGGGCTTTCTATTGATACTATTACAGGTGAACTTTCACCTTATACCAATCATTGCGGACAAGCAAAGCATTGTTATATGATTTTTTATTCTGATTATAATGAGGATTGTTTATATGGATTTTATTTGACTCAAAACAAATCCTTAATTGATTGCAGTGTAACTCTTGAAAGCGAATTTTGTTATGACAATATCAATAGTTTTAAAAATTATCATGTTTTTGGAAGTTCAGGAAATGTTACTCAGTCTTTGGATTGTGCGTTTTTGAGAGATTGTGATAATTGTCAATATTGTTTTGGTTCAGCAAATCTCAAGAGTCAAAAATATGTCTTTTTTAATAAACAATACTCGAAAGAGGAATATTTTAAAAAGATATCAGAGATTGATTTAGGTTCTTATAAAAAATATCAAGAAATTAAAAATAAAACTTTAAATCATTTTTTAGAATATATACCTAGGCCAAATTATGACGATTTTTCAGAAAATTGTACGGGAAGTTATATTTTTCAATCAAAAAATTGTAAAAAATGTTTTAATATTGTTGGTTGTAAAGATTCAAAATATTTAATGATGATAAAATTGGTAAAAGTTTCAAATTCTCATGATTATACAGATTGGGGAGAGAATGCTGAACAAATATATGAATCTATGACCGTAGGAAGTAATATTGAAAATGTATATTTTTCTCATGAATGTGGTTATGGTCTTAATAATATTGAATATTCAAAACTCTCAACAGGAGCCTCTAATCATTTTGGTTGTGTTTCTATGAAGAAAATAGATTATTGTATTTTAAATAAACAATATTCGAAAGAGGAATATGAAAAATTGGTTCCTAAGATTAAGCAACATATGATGGATATGCCGTATGTAGATAAAAATGGAAGAGTTTATAAATATGGTGAATTTTTTCCGATGGAATTTTCTCCACATGCTTATAATAATTCTTTTGCAAATTTATTTTTTCCAAAAACTAAAAAAGAAGTAGAAAAAGATGGGTTAGTTTGGTATGAAGCAGATGTTAAGGAATATCCGATTACTATACTTGCATCTCAATTACCAGATAATATAAAAAATACAACAGATAAAATATTGCGAGAAATAATAGGTTGTAGCACTTGTCCTAGGGGATATAAAATAATCAAACTGGAACTAGATTTATCTAAAAAATTAAATGTGCCACTCTCTAGGCAATGTCCATTTTGTAGAATAGGTGACAAAGTAAATAAATGGGTTTCTCAAATGAAACAAGTGGATAGAATTTGTGATAAATGTGGGATAGATTTTAAGACACATTATACAAAAGAAAAAGCGTCGAAAATATATTGTAAGAGCTGTTATAATAAAGAAGTTTATTAGTCGTCTGACTAGTTTATTAACCTCTCTATTTTATAAGGAGAGGAGTAAGAGGTGAGGTATGGAATTCAAGTCGTTTTTGTAGTAAAATAAGCTATATACTTGTCCCGTACTAAATTTTTGAGTAAGGGACATAAAGATGAAGATTATTAATTAAAATTTTAGTACTGGGATGTCAAAGGCAAATCGAGTGCAAATAATTAAAT
>PFOY01000033.1:5368-13123 GCA_002792755.1 Candidatus Nomurabacteria bacterium CG_4_10_14_0_2_um_filter_30_12 | reverse complement strand
TTCGTAATTCGTAATTGTTAATTCATAATTGACTTCTATTATTGTTTTAATAAAAAAGCCTCTAGGTCTGCCACTGTTTTTATTAAATTATCACTGTATTTTTGATATTGAGAAAGTCCTGAAAGCCCGATGATAGGGTCATTTGTGATTTTTCCTAAGTTTGCCACACTTATTCCAGTATTGTTCGCACTATTTGCTATTCGTAAATGATAATCTGTAAGACTTTTAGGAACTCGTGTCTCAATTACTTTTTTTGCAAAATCTTGATATGCAGTTGCTATTGTAGATAATTTAGCATATTGGCTAGTGTCGCTAGAAGAGCTTGAAGCCAAACCCTGGCTAACGATATATAATTCATTTCCTATTCCAACTGATTGATAGCTTTTAAATAACTTTTTTATATTTTCGTAATATTTTAGTTTTGAGGAATTATCATCTATGGAATTTATTTTTATATCAGTTTCATTATATTTATCAATTAAATTTGGATTTACTATTTTTTGTCCTAATGCGCTAGAAAAATTGTTTATAGCTTCATTGTCTACTTGTCCTGAAGATTTCATTGCAGAATAACTGGTAAAGAATTCTCTAGCAAATTTATCAGTTTCTGTTAAATTTTTCTCGTTGACACTTCCTTCTATTTTTAATTCTTTCTTTTTATTTTCTATATATGTGGTATCAGGCATATCACTGAATGTTATTTTTTTATTTTTATCTGTTTCCCATAAAGCTTCTTCCCAATCTGCTATGCCGTCACCATCTGTATCATTTTGTATCAATTCTGTGATGGTTTGATTTTCTACTTTTAGAGGTGTGTTGCTTTTTTTACCTCCAATAGAGAAAAGTTCTCCGCCAGAAGACATAAAGAAAATTACGAAAATGATCACAGCTAAAACAATACTAATACTTACTATTAGTACAAATTTTTTACTAGGTAGAAATTTTTTATATTTTTCAGTATTAAAATTCATTGTTTATTTGGTTGATCTTTATTTACTTGTTCCGAAAAGAATTATTGTGTTTAATGTAACTGGTATTGTAATAAATGGAGGGTATGGAGAAGTACAGGTTATCACCATTGGTGAACTGTATTTCCCGATTATTAGTTGTCCAGATCTTGGTATAGTTCTAGTTTTTGAAGTTATATATGGTGGTATAAAATAACTAAGAGGGGTGCCTGCAGGAGAACCAATAGGAAATATGGAAATTGAAGTACCAAACATAGGGCAAATAAAACCACTTGCTTCTAATTCTGTTATTTGTAAAGCTTTTGGACTTATTATTATTCCACCAAAAACTCTTCCAAAAGAGGAAAAAGCAGAAGTAGTATTTGCATATACAAATACTAGAAAAGCAATTAGCAAAATATAAAAGATGCTCTTTTTCACTTCTATATTATATCAAGATTAAAAAAGAGATGCTAGTTTATAACCCCCCTAAACCCCCCTTGTCAGGGGGACTACCGAATTTTTTCCTCCCTTGACGAGGGAAGGTTGGGAGGGGTTGTATTTTTAGTCAACTTAATCCAATCATTTAGTGTTAATTCCTCTGCCCGCTTGTTTCCCAAACTCTCTACGGAGGCAATTCCTCCGTCCTTCTTGTTTTTAAGAAAGTCTTTTAGGTTTGATGATAGTTTTTTCCTTTTATGAGCAAAACCAGCACGAATTATCTCCCAAAATTTCTCTTCAAATTGTAAATTGTGCAAAGTTCGACTTTGCACAATTTGAGAATTTTCAATAAATATTTTTCTAGATATGTTTTTTATAGCTATTATTGCAGAATCTACTTTTGGTGCAGGTGAAAAATAGCGTGATGGCACCTTCATTATTATTTTTGGATCTCCATAAACTTTTACTGATATAGATAATATGCTCTCTTTTCTATCACGTGCGACTATTCTTTTTGCGACTTCATTTTGCACCATTAGTATCATCATTTCTGGTTGATTTGCCCCACCAAGGAATTTTTTGAATATCGCACCGGTGATGTTGTAAGGAATATTTGCGATGATTTTGTAAGAAAAATAATGAGGAATATTATTTTTAAAACCACACATATTTCCCTGCTGGGAAATTGCTATGCTCGGCTCGACAGCCTGCGCAATGCTTTTAAAAACAACATTCCTTATTATTTTTCTAATTCGTAATTCGTAATTCGTAATTTCAAATTTAAGTATATCTTCATTTATTAAAATTAATTTTTTAATTTCAATTTCCTTTTTAAATTTTTCTTGAAGAATATTAAAAAGTTCATAATCTTTTTCAACAGCTATAACACAACCAGCTTTTTCTAAAAGCTTTTCTGTGAGTGCACCCTTCCCAGGACCTATTTCTAAAATAATATCTTCAGAAGAAACTTCTCCAGCCTCCACTATTTTATTAAGTGCTAGTGTAGATTTTAAGAAATTTTGTCCTAATGATTTTTTTATTTTATACATTTTTTTACTAACGCCTAGAGCCTAACGCCTAGTGCCTATCTAAATATAAATTGTTTTTATTCCACCTTTTTCACCTTCTTTTTCTAATATATTATTTGGAATATCAGAAATAAATTCTGATGGAGCATTTATTTGTTTTGAACCAAATATTGTACGGAAATTTGCAAATGATAAAAATAATTTTTCACGAGCTCTTGTAAGTGCGACATAAAAAAGTCTGCGTTCTTCTTCTTTGTCTTCGGCGTTTTTTATTTCCTCATTTCTTTGATGTGGAAAAAGTCCATCTTCGAGTCCTGTGATAAAAACATGTTTAAATTCCAGACCTTTTGATGCATGCACTGTCATTAATTTCACAGCATTTGTTTCTGTTTTTTTATTTTCAGTAATCATCATTGAGTCTTGGTCTGATGCCAAAGAAGCATCTTCTAAAAGTTTCTCTATTCCCAATCCATCCTTTAAATTATCATATTTTAGAGCTAATGTAGCTAATTCTTTTATGTTCTCTAGTCTTTCTATGTCTTCTTCTCCACCAGCTAAAAGCTCTGTTTCTATACCAGATTTCTTTACTGCAAATTTGATAACATCAGATGCTTTTTCATTTTGTGTTTTTTCTTTTATTTCTTCTAATATTTTATAAAAATTGTCAATTTTTATTTTTACTTTTGTTGGTAGAGATTCCCTCTCTCCTGCAAAAATTTTAGCGAGTGTCACTTTTCCTATTCCTCTGGTGGGGAAATTTATTATTCTTTTTATATCAGAAAGACTTTCAGGATTTAATGCTGCGCGTAAATACGCGAGAGTATCTTTTATTTCTTTTCTTTCGAAAAACTTAACTCCTAAAACTTGATAAGGAATATTATATCGGAGCAATGCTTCTTCTAATATGCGAGATTGAAAATTTGCTCGATATAAAATAGCTATGTCAGATAGAATTACAGATGTGCTTTGAGAGGGTGTCTCGTAGGCTGACGAGCCGAGAGGCAGCGCTCCGCGAGCACGCGGAGACAGCGACCCTATCAAAGTAGCATCTGTGATTCTATCTTGAAGCTCTAGAATTTTTGTAGCCACAAAATCAGCTTCATCTGTCTCGTCTAGTGCTTCATATAATCCTATTTTCTCCCCTATTTTATTTTTAGTAAATAAATTCTTATCAGGTCTATATATGTTTTTTTTAATTATTTCATTCGCAGCTTCTAATATATTTTGAGTAGATCTATAATTTTCTTCTAGTATAATTATTTTTGTATTTGGATAATCTTTTTCAAAATTTAAAATATTTTTTAAATTTGCTCCTCTCCATGAGTAAATATTTTGATCGGCATCTCCCACAACACAGATATTTTTATTATTTTCAGAAAGTAATTTTGTCATCAAATACTGCACTTCGTTTGTATCTTGATATTCATCAACGTGAATATAATCCCATTTTTCTTGATAGAATTTTCTAATTTCTTTGTTTTCTGTTAATAATTTTGTTGTTTTTAAAAGTAGATCATCAAAATCTAATGAATTTTCTTTTGCTTTTTTCTTTTCATATATATTCCAAACTTGAGCAACTATTTTTTTAAAAGACCCCTCCCCACCCTCCCCAAAAGAGAGGGAAACTCTTTCTTCATAATCTTTAAGATGTGTGAATTTTCCTTTTTCCCTACTTATTATATTTTTTATTTTTTTAGGATCATTTTGTTTTGGATCTAATCCTAGTTCTTTTAATGCTTCTTTTATTAAAGTCGTAGAATCTCCTTCATCTAAAATAGTAAAATGTCTAGTTAAACCTAAAATATGTGCATTTTCTTTGATTATATAGACTCCAAGGGAGTGGAAAGTAGATACAAAAGGAATAGTATCTTGGCCTTTTGTGTGTTTTTTAATTTCTGAAACTATTCGTTCACGCATTTCTTTGGCTGCTTTGTTTGTGAAAGTGACAGCCAAGATTTTCTCTGGAGCTACTCCATTTTTTATTAAATTTAGTATTCTATGTGTTATTGTCTTAGTTTTTCCAGCTCCTGCTCCAGCGACAATCAAAAGAGGTCCCTCCGTATGAGTAGCCGCCTCCTTTTGTTTATCATTGAGCCCTTTTAGATGATCTTCCATAGTTACAATATTAGCACATAACAAAAATAGCTCATCATTCTTTTATTGTGAGCTATCTTTGAGTGAGTTTTTTTAGATTATTCCAATCTAAGATCTTCCAATTTACCTAATTTTGCAGCTTTTTGTATACCACGATTTACAAAACGGTGTACTGTTTCTGATGATTTAAAAAAGGAACCTCCTTTTGGCTTAAGTCCAGTTACTTCTTCTAACTTATGTAAATAATTACTTAATTCAGTAAGTTGTCCAGGCTGTTGTTGTTTTAGTACGTCACTAGCTGAAAGTCCTCCTTTTTCTAGCCAATTACTTATGGGATCTTTAGGAAACATGTGATTAATATTTTTTTCATATACATCTTGTACGTGTTGTTGTACACTTTGAAAACTTGATCCATCTGGTGTTTCATAAGTAGTTCCTAGGTGTTTTATCGTCGATTCTTGTCCTGTCTCAAGGATTCCTTTTCCTGGTCCAGTACCTGAGTTGTCTCCATATTCAAGTACATTTATATGGTTTCCATTTACAGCTTGTCCTATATTGTCTATGTGATTTAATATTTCTTTACCACCTCCAATTCCAGCACCATCATGTGGCATTACACCACTATGTTCTGATAGAGGGTTAATTCCATGCAAGATTTTATCTATTACAGAACTATCGAATATTTTTCCGGATGCAGATAATTCTTGGTGGTGTTCTGCATACCAGGAAGCTATTTTAGCGTTATTACTTACTATTGATGATACTTGATCTGGTGTAAGATTTTTTGCCCCAGAAAGAGCATGTAGAATATTATCAGTATTTAAAATGCCAGACATATCTAGTGTATCACCAGGGTTAATAAGATTTATATTACCACTCTTAAAACCAAGTTTTATTAGATCTTCTTTTGGCATTGCAGCAAAATGATCTTTTAGGGCATCGATTGTGTAAGTTCTTGCACCGCTTCCCAACCCCGCCATCGTTTTGTGAGAGTCTAGGTCGTGCTCGATAATTTTCCAGACATTTTCTCCAGAAGTAACAGTGTGAAATTCATGCGGTGGAAGAACACCAGGTGAACTAGGAGGGGTAACGGGGTTTGCAGGAGTGACGGCGTCTGGGTGTTGTAATAATTTTCCACCAATAATCCACCCCACAGCACCTCCCGCCAACACTGCAGTTGTTTTTCTAGCCATTTTTTTAAGTCTCTCTTTATCAACTTCTGATTCTACAGCTTCATTTCTAGAATCAACTTCTTGTGAAAGTCTTTTTGATAAAACATCTGCAAATGCTAAATTAGGATTCTCTGTATTGGTGGCATTTATTACTTCCTTAGCGGTTAATTCATTGTCCATGGCTATTATAATTGCTGCCATTTTTCCATTATCACCCGACACTGCAAGCTTATCGATGGAGATACCTTTTTCTACTTGTAACATTCTTAGTCTAGTTGCTTCCTTTTTTATTTCTTCTGGAGGTAGTTGAGATAGAAAAGTTTTGTAACTTTCGTCGGTGGCAGCAAATTTTTCAGATCCTTTTCTTAGTTTACTGAGTTGGGTCATTAACTCACTTTTATGTCCGATTGATTTTGACCATCTTTCTAGTCCAGATTCTACTCCGACATATGTACCAACAGCACCCATTCCTGCCCTAGCACCAATTACGGCAGCTCCGCCTATTCCACTAGCTGCTGCTATTCCTAATCCTACACCTATTCCTATGCGGGACCATGTATGTTGGCGCCACTTTGTTTTCATTTTTTCAAAAATATTTTTTTCTATACCATTTGTTGACTTTTCGTCAATATTTTTTTGTTCTTCTGTTAGAAGATCGACAATTTTGGTTTGCATTTCAGCTTTTATTTTTTCGGGTGTTCTTTCACCATTTGCCAATCTTTCTTTTAAGCTGTCTTCAAACTTTTTAAGTTCTGTTGTCCTGTATTTAGAAAGTCCTTTCTCGTATTCTACTCTAACTTTTTCAAGCTCTAATGCTCCATCTTTTCCACCAAAATCTATTTCTTCTTCTCCAAAATTTAATTTTCTTCCAAATAATTTACCAAATTTTCCTCTAAATACATTACCACGTAATCTTTTTGCTTTAAGGTAAAGATCTCTTGATTCTTCCAATGGTAGAATTGATGATTCAGGCTTGGGTGGAATATTCTCAGGTGTTGGTGGTGTTGGTGGAATATTTTCTGGTGAAGTAGGAAGAATTATCCATATTGTTTGAGTGGTTATAAATTTAATTAAAATTTCAATTTTTGCGACGTCTCCTCCACGAGCTTCTTCTAATAAAACAATTAATTTTGTTTGGAAATCAATTTCTTCTGGAGTTAACCATTCTGTTTTCCATTCAGTTTGGTTGGTGATGAATACAAGTAGAAGTTCAATTGCAACCGTGTCTCCACTCTTTATTCTTTCTAATAAAATAGTAAATTTTTTTCTGGCGTTGATTTCTTCTGGTGTTTTTATCTTTTCATTCTCAGGTTTTTTCTTTTTTTCAGATGAAGTTATATCGAGTTCTTCTTCAAGTTTTCTATATTCCTTTTGAGCTTCTTCTAACTGACTATACAAAAGAGCTTTTTCTTCTCTTTGAACTTCAGAAATATATTTTTCATTTAAATCATTAATTTTATCTTTAAGAATTTTTAGTTTATTTATATTTTCTGAATCATTATAATTTTCTTTTTTAATTGGTTTTCCAAATTGATCAAGAATATCTTTTTTTGGTTCCTCATTATTAACATTTTTTGGTTTTTCCATGTTAGGTTGTTTCATAATATTATAAATTATACAACAATTGTTTTATGCTGTGGCCGTTAATAATTGCATTTCTAATATTTCTTTTTTAAAGTTTGCTATCACTTCGGCTACTAGGAATTCAAAATTGGGTATTTTATTTTTTAAAAATTGTACCATATCACCATCGGAGTTTAATACTTTATCTAGTTCTTTCTTTTCTTCCTCTGTTAATATAGACAAAACTTCTAGGTTAATCCTGTTTTCAACAACCTCTGACATTTGATTTATTAAGGCCTCTTTCTTTTCAGGGGGTAGTGAGTTTAAACCCAACTCTTCGACTAAATTTATATTTAATAGTTCTGCGATCATATTTTTATTATATTATTATTCTAATAAGATTCTTCCGACCTATTATATTAATTAATAACTTGATTATATTATACTAAATCATTCTTTTATTGGCTATCTTTTCATTTTTTAGCTACTTTTTATTAGATTTTCTAGTTT
>PFOY01000033.1:0-5356 GCA_002792755.1 Candidatus Nomurabacteria bacterium CG_4_10_14_0_2_um_filter_30_12 | reverse complement strand
TTTCTATTAAAAACTATAAATATTACCTATATAGTATACCTTATTTAGTCTAATTTGTCAAATTAGTTATCCACATATTGGTTGACTTGAGTTGTGAAGTGAGCTACCCTTATATCTATACGGAGGAGAAGTCAGGTACTAAATGACAGAATATTACAGAAACGACAGTAACCATCGTAAGAGCCTTATTCTACAGTACAATATCGGTCGTCCTGTAATTCTATCCTTGATTCGACTAGAGAGGATGTGTGATTATGGTCTTATAAGCACAACATCCGAACGACGTTGAAATATCGTAATCGATATTTTAAAGGGTTAGAAAAGGAAATCTTGCGGTAATTAGATTGTTTTATAAAATCTCAACCTAAAATATTCAGTTCTATTCTAGCCTTTTCCTTGTTATCTGGGACGCTTTTTGTGCCTATTAATGCAAAAGCAGGCTTTTTCTCTTCTATTCTAGGAAATGAAGCTTCAGCTGGTATTGTTGATTCTATAAGTGCTATAAATATCATAAAGAACTCACAAAATATGGACCTGCCACAAGCAGATCCATCTTCTTTTGTTGCAATTGTAGAGAAAAATAAAAATAATAAAACTAATGATAACAATATAGAAAGTAGTGCGGATGTAAACATAGTATCTGAAAATGCTCTTCTCCCTGTAATTAATCATATTATTATTCCTGGAGAGATTGATGCTGGAGATTCTTATTCTGATCAGATAAGTGTTTATGTGGTAAGAAAAGGTGATTCCATCTCTGAAATAGCTGATATGTTTGATGTTTCGATTAACACAATCCTTTGGGCAAATGATATGAAAAAAGGCGAGAAACTCAAAGAAGGTGATACTTTGATAATTTTACCTATTTCTGGAGTAAAACATACAGTCCTTAAGGGTCAGACCTTAAAAGGTATTGCAAAGAAATATAATGTTAATGTTTCAGATATTGCTAGTTTTAATGGTATAGCACCAGATTCACAATTAGCTCTTGGAGATGAACTTATTATTCCAGATGCAGAAATGATTGATACAGAGTCTCCAAAACCAAGGACTAATTCGGTGAATACTACAAAAACATCACTTAAAACCTTGATTGGATATTTTATCAATCCTGTCCCAGAATATAAGAGAAAAAGCCAAGGGTTGCATGGAAATAATGGAGTTGATTTAGCTGCACCAACAGGTACACCTATAGTTGCTGCTGCTTCAGGTACAGTTTTATTGGCACGTAATGGATATAATGGTGGTTATGGTAATATGGTTATTGTTAAACATCCAAATAGTACTCAGACTTTATATGCTCACATGTCTAAACTCGGTACTCATACGGGTGTAGAGGTATCTAAAGGACAAGTGATAGGATATGTTGGATCTACTGGTCATTCTACTGGTCCTCATTTACATTTCGAAGTTCATGGAGCAAAAAATCCAGCAGTAGATTTGTAATTTTAAATAAATATAAAAAGAGCCCGACATGATTAGGTCGGGCTCTTTAGTTTTTTATTCCAACAAAAGCAAAGCGAGCATTAGTGCTATTCCTATAAATACTGATAGTATTTGTAATACAGAATATTTTGCTTCTTTTGTTTTATGAAGTTCAGGAATTAAATCTGCCATTGCTATATAAATAAATCCACCAGCAGCTATCGGTAATATCCATATAGTAAATGTCTCTGCAATATTGCCAAAAATTAGAGCAATGATTGTTCCTGCGACAGCTGTGAGTGCAGAAAGAAAATTTAACCACAAAGCTCTCTTTTTTTCATAACCAGAATGTAAGAGTACAGCAAAGTCTCCCACCTCTTGTGGAATTTCATGTAATATCACTGCTAGTGTCGTCGCTATGCCTACAGGGATACTTACTAAGAAACTTACACCAATAATTATTCCATCTATAAAATTATGAAAACCATCAGTAAACAAAAGTAACTTCCCTACTGGATGTATATCTGGTTCATCTTTATCTTCTCCATGGTGATGCCAATGAAGAAATTTTTCTAAAATAAAAAATATTAATATTCCAATAATAATTAAAAGACCAGTCAATGTAGGACCTGAAGATTTTTCAAAAGTCTCTGGTATTAAATGAATAAATGAATCTCCTAATAATGCACCAACAGCAAGGCTTATAAATAAGCCGATGTATTTTTTTACGAAATCATCTTTTAGTGTAAGTGAAAATACTCCGACAAATGAGACGAAACTCACTATGATGACACTGATAAATGCATAAATATATATTGTTAACATTCCAGTACTAAAATTTTAATTAATAAACTTTATTTTTGTATCCACCGAAAAAATCAATGATTTCCTTATTTGTGCGAGATGGGAGAATCGAACTCCCACCAACAGATTGGAAATCTGTAGTTCTACCATTAAACTAATCTCGCAAATTAAAGAACAAAAAGTCGGGCTGCTGGGAATCGAACCCAGTCTAAACGCTCCCAAAGCGCTTGTACTACCGGTATACTACAGCCCGAAATATTATTAAATTATTAAAAAAACTTTACCGACTAAAGTCTAAACGCTCTCATTAAGAAGGCGCTTGTACTACCGGTATATTTACCCCGTACTAAGCTTTACTTTAGTTTGGGGCTACAGCCCGTATATTAAAAACTAGAATATAAAAGTTTTCGCCTGCGGGCACTGGCTTCGTTTTGTCCGCTAGAAAATTTTTGATATTCTAGTTTTTAACTATATCATAAAATAATATCACTTACCACTTTTATCTTTGCTTTTTTCTCTTTTTGACACATATATACAACAAGTAAATCAACTTGCCACTCCATTTCTTCATCAATATTTTTATTTAAAAGATAAGTTTGGATTGTCCTTGATAAGCGTTTCATTTTCCATGGATGCATATTATCTTCTGGTCTATATTGATATCTATCATCAGACGCATTGAAAGATTTTGGTGTAAAAGTATTTAGAGTTTCACGAGAAACACTTTTTACTTCAATAAAATAGAGTTTCCCTTCTTTTTCTGCAACTATATCTATTTCTCCCCATTTTTTGGTGTAATTACGATCTAGAATAGAAAAACCATGTTTCATGAGGAACCTTACTGCTATATTTTCACCTATTTCTCCTATTTTTTGTGTTTTTGATGTAAAAATTTTTGGCATATTGGCAATCAATTACGAGTTAATAATTACGAATTACGAATAAAAATACCATAATTTGATCACTTATTTAATAGTTTCATGAGAAACACTAATCTTTAGGTTTCACGTGAAACAAAAGACTTAAATTTGTGTCTTTTATTAAAATATCCTTATTTTTCAACATATTTTCATTAAAAAGGTCATTTCAGACAAAAATTTTTAGTGTCCTTTATAAACATTACCAACATAGTTATCCACATTTACACGTCCTTTGGCGTGGAGTTTTGATAAAATCCTTATGAATTAAGGTATTAATAAAGGACAAAAGAAAAAGAGAAAAATTAAATATATTTGTGCGGCCATGGAGAATCGAACTCCAACCTGAACATTGGCAATGTCCTGACCTACCATTAATCGATGACCGCTTGTTTTAAAAAAGAAAACTCGTAAAGTTCAAGCCATTTTATAATTTTTTTCTTTAGGCTTGTGTTTGATATTATACTATTACCAACTCCATATTGCAATTTTTTTACTTTTTCTCTACCAATTATTACTTGTGATTTATAAAAATTTAATTTATTTATTTTTAATTTTTTAGACCAGATTTCAATTAATTCTTTTATGTTATGATCAGGATATAATAATAACCAAAATTTTATTTTATCTTTCTTTATTCCTAAAAATTTCTCAGAAAAGCTTATAAATACTAGGTGTAAATAAAATTCAGAGTTACTTATTCTAACTAGATTTCTAGAACGTTTATCTCCTTCTCCTGCATATATCATTAACCCAGCTGTAAAAAGAGGGTCATTTTTATAAATTTCAAATTCTTTCTCTGCATCTTCTGTCACTTTCTTATATTTCTTTTCAAGCATTATTTTTCTCGCTGTATTCATCTTTAATAAATGTTCCCTGCTTCTGATTATTTGTTTATTTATGTTTGATTTTTTTATATGTTTTGACCATTCTTCATCTTTAAACCAATCACAAAGCGTACTTCTTGAGATAATAAGCATTTTTTCAATTTCTCTATATGTTTTACCTTCTTTTCTAAGTTTAAAAGCTTCTGGTTGGTCGTATCTCATATTATATAAGTATATCACAATAGTTCATTTTGTAAAACAATTTAAAAGGTGTATAATTAAAGTATTATAAAATGATAAAAAGCACCCGTGGTGAAATGGATATCATAACTGCCTTCGAAGCAGTCATTCCAAGTTCGACTCTTGGCGGGTGCACAAAATATAGATGAAATCTGTAGAACTAGAAAATTTAATATCTAAAATTCCAAAAGAAGTTTTATTTGTAACGGACACGCTTGAAAAAGCTGGTTTTGAAGCGTACCTCGTTGGTGGGTGTATAAGGGATATTCTCATGGACAGGGAACCAAAAGATTGGGATATAACCACTAGTGCGAAGCCTTATCAGATTATTGGACTTTTTGAGAAAACTGTATATGAGAATGATTTTGGTACTGTAATGGTTATTCAAGAAGATGTTTCACAAGAAACATTACGTCAAATAGAGGTTACACCATATAGAATTGAGGCAAAATATACTGATTTTAGGCATCCAGATCAGGTTTTATTTAGTGATAAACTAGAAGATGATCTTAAGAGACGTGATTTTACAATAAATGCAATGGCTTTTAGGCCTAAAGGACATGATAAAAATTTTGTGGATATATTTGGTGGTCTAAAGGACATCAAAGATAAAATATTAAAAGCAGTAGGAGATCCAGATGATCGTTTTACTGAAGATGCACTTCGTATGTTGAGAGCTATACGTATAGCTTTACAGCTTGGTTTTTCTGTGTCGTATGAAAGTAGTGAAAGTATTTTAAAAAATTCAAATTTAATAAAAAAAATATCACCAGAAAGAATTCGTGATGAATTAATAAAAATAATTATGTCATCAAATCCATCTGCTGGAATTTTGATGTTACAAAAATTTGGACTGTTAAAAAACATAATTCCTGAACTAGAAGAGGGGATAGGTTGTGAGCAATCAGGGGAACATATCTATGATGTTTGGAATCATTTACTTCATGCACT
The DNA here is from genome assembly GCA_002792755.1 of Candidatus Nomurabacteria bacterium CG_4_10_14_0_2_um_filter_30_12. Taxonomy (GTDB): domain Bacteria; phylum Patescibacteriota; class Minisyncoccia; order Phycocordibacterales; family UBA9973; genus UBA9973. The sequence continues at coordinate 192 of PFOY01000033.1, read as the reverse complement.
GCAACATGCAGCAGATAAAAATTGGCCTTTAGAAATAAGATTTGCAGCACTTTTTCATGATATTGGAAAACCAAAGTCTAGACGTTTAGCAGAAGTATCTGGAAGTGCTCTCCGTCAAGCACCTTCAGACACTTCTACTAAGAAAAAATATACTTTTTATGGTCATGAAGTAATAGGATACAGAATGGCAAA
>PFOY01000009.1 GCA_002792755.1 Candidatus Nomurabacteria bacterium CG_4_10_14_0_2_um_filter_30_12 | reverse complement strand
CAATCGTATCCACCGCCTGTTTTTGACGGGGGTTGAGGAGGTTGTATGATTTCAAAAATGTCGGACTATTCTGTGATGGCATTGGTGTTTGATTATTATATATTATTTAGCCTATCATGGAGCTAAATATTCAATAATATATGCTTTTAGTTTATTAACCGTCTTAAACATTTGTTCAACTTCCGCCATGGTATATCCATTATCTACTCTTGAAAAAGAACTTAAATGAACTCTATTTCTCTGTTTTCTGATAATTGCTAACTCTTTACTTAATGACCCATCCACTAAGCCAGCATGCAATGCTGCAGGGATAAAATCATTAAACTGCATTTCATCAGGAGTGATATATTCTTTTATTTTTATTATCGCTCCTATTTCTTCACCAGTAGGTGTTTTATAGATTTGTTTAAAATTCTTATATTTATCCTTAGTTACTCCAAATATTTCTAAAGTACTTTTCTTTTTTTCTAAGCTTTTAGTCAGTCCATAATATAAGAGAGCCTCGGTAATGCTAGCTGTGTGTATTATCATGTCCTTGTAGATTAAATAATTAATGGCTCCGGGTAATGTATGACTTCTCTCAAGATTAATAAGGAAAATTAGATATTGAAAAACAATTGCAATATTTTCTCGCAAAACTAAATCTTCTATGAATTCAAAACGTTTTGAGAGAATATTGATATTGGGAATATCTTTGAGGCAGGCTAAGTCAGACTTTACTGCCATGTGAAATAAGATCAGCCAATGAGGGATAACCGCTCTTCTTTAGCCACATAGCAGTACCACTAGTATCAGAAACTTGAGTGTCTGGACCATATTGGCGAATAATAGTTTTAAGCTTGTTCAGATTTCGTTTCTGTAACTTAAGCTGTTGTTTGGTCATATTACTAGTATAGCACTATTGTCAAACCTAGTACTTGTAATTTATTTTCTGCCTATTTTGCTTTATTCTAGGCGCTGGAATTAAACGATGTCTTATTCTAATAAACTGAGAAATTCTAGAATAAAAGAGAGAGATGTAAACAAACTTACTAATCACAATATTTCACGTTTTTAGGGGCCGTACCTATTTAATATGCGATTGCAGACAGATAAGTATTAGAAAGTATATACTGGCAATATGATTACCGTCGAATTTCTTCGCCACTATCGCATTTTTGGTTATGCCATATTTGATCTTTCCATATCATTTTTGGGAATAGGAATTCTTTCACCTATTTTATCAAGGATATTTCTTTTCTTTCGGATTATAATCCCCAAAAAGAATTGGTTATTCCTCACATTGCCGATTGGTATTATCGCCCACATCCTGACTGGCAACCATACCCTAATGACCAAAAATTTCATAGACCCGTATGCTAACTACATCCTAAAAATCCTCATAGTGGGATTATTTATTTTGGGGATGAAAGGAATAAAGAGGATAAAGAAGAACAGTGTCAAAACGGAAGGGAATGTTAAATAAAAAAGGTCCGTTCTTTTACGTCTTAATTGTTGATTTTGATTTGTGTGTGTATTTTTTAATCAACTCTAAACAATCTTCGTATGCATCTGCTTTACCACCAATAAACTCGTTCAACCCGTATTCTTCAATATTTTCACTTTCCCATAACTCTTCTTTCCAATCAGCTCTATAATTTTTTGCTAATTCTGATATTTCCATTTTTAATAGGAGCAGTTTTAATTTTGTGTTCATATATGTTGATCATTGATCAAATAGAGGAAAAAGTCAACTACTTTAATCTATATAAGCCATCTCCCAAAAAATCGAGGTAGCCTTTGTCTCGTAAAAATTGAAGTTGTTGTCTTATTTTTGGTTTAATATTTTTGTTTTCTGGATGAATTTCTGACAGGTCTTTTTCAAAACTATATATATCTGATAAGGAGAATTCCTTTTTATTTAGTAAATCAATACAGTTCATAATATCCAATATCCAACCTTTAGCATCGTCTACTTTAATTTCTTTCAAGAAGACGGTTTTTTGCCACTTCTTCAATACCTCTTTTTTAGCTATTTCTATTCCATTTTCAACATAAAAAATTTGTCCGGCCTTTGGTATTTTTGAAAATAATATATTTGAACCAATCCAACCAGCTCTTCTAGCCGTATCTGCAAGCGGTTCTCTTTTTTCAATAATCTCAGATACAAAAAAATGTTTAGGCACAACAAAAAAGTCATTTACATTCCATATCTCAACCATGTACCCCATAAAAAAGAAGTTTGGCTTTTGAAGGGAATTGATTCTTTTTATCATTTGTGAATAAGCTCCCGCAGACACTTTTTTGTTTATTTTCCCTTTTTGAGATTTTAACTCAAAATCTTCTGAACATTTTTTACAATAAAAATCAGCAACAGGTTTATTGTTTTCATAACCAAAAATAGTTTGTCCACAGCTTGGACAATATACCTCATTTAAAACCCAGTCTTCTGTAAGTATTCTAGCTTTTTGAGATTGACTTGAATAATCATCTGCTAATTTTTTGTTAAAAAATAAATTCATAGTTTTTGTAAAATTGTCAATTTTTGTACTATTTTACTCCCTTTCCCCCCTCTTTTCTATTTGAGACTCTGGCCTTGGCAGTCGATGCGACTGTCAGAGAAAGGCGACCTCCATAAAAACAAGATGGAATAGTTTAAGCTAAAAATATATAGGGTTTGTATAACTGGTGGAATTTAAGCGGAGTGAATAAGCTCATTTGATTTTGGAAAACTCCAGCAATTCTTAAATCCTGTACCACTTAATTATCTGTAAAAATGGGATCTGTAAATTTCCCAATGTTATATTTTTTATCGTCTCTGCTTTCAAGTTCGACATTATATGTCGTTTTAAAAATTTCTTTGTTAAAGTTTTCATAAGCTATTTCTAATGTTGGTTTTATAATGCTTCCTTCTCGAAGACCCGTTCCTTCAAGATTTCCTGTGATAACGTGACATTTTTCTTTCTCCGATAATGTTGATGTTAGGACTGATACAACTACTTCGCCTAGGGTAATACTTTTCAAGATCGCTAGGCCCTTTCCAGCATTAGTTAAATCAAATTCTGCAAAATATCCATCTGGACCACCTCGCAAGCTCGTGATTGCTACTGTAATAAGTGGACGAAGGCTCGAATCTCTTACCGGAGTTGGTTGTTGTTTCTCTTTTTTAGGTGCTTTCGGATGCATAAAACCTTGTGTTACCGTATTATTGATGCACTCTTGGAGCAATCTATTTAAGAATTGCTTATTAGGGATACTCAACATATCCAATAAATCTTCTGATTTTGAAATCGGTCGGTGTAGTGCATCATCTGAAACAGGTCTGTCTTTTAAGAGGTTAAACATGTAATCTTTATCAGTTCTCTTCCCTTTATAATTATTTGCCAATTCTTCGAATGTCTCGAAGCCTAATAAAGGTGGGACATTATCGGTTATGGCGCGAATTAATGCAAAGCTTGAAAAGACATTCAAATCAAGGTGGTTTTTATTGAGCTCATTTATGAGTTTCAGCAATTTTTTGTAATTAAAACCATCGTTCTTCTGTTTTATGGCTTCTATAATCCCATCTGTAATATATAGCGATGTGGGTTGTTCTGTTTCTTCTGATTTTGTTGGTGGGGGAGATTTCTTTCCTTTCATCCACTTAATGAAGTAATGTAATGACTTTATATTCTTATAAACTAGTTCGACATTATTTAGAATTTCTTTAGCAAAAGATTCGTAATACAAAATTGCAGGAGCAAAGATTCCTTCAATCATAGCTTCGGAATCCCTTGTCATAAAAGTGGGAGGTTGTCTTGTTTTTAAGTATTTTGTACCTTCTTCACCATATATCAGCTTCTTTTGGCCTTCTAATAAATTTTCTTTTGAGATCTCCTCCTGCATTCCTGCATCAGTTTTAATAATGAGAGAAGTTTCATCATAAAAGTCCTCGACAATGTTAAGGAGAGATTTATATTCTCTTTCTAATTCATCAACAGAGACGTACGAGATTTTTTCTAACTCTCTTTTTACCTCTTCTGACTTTCTTTCTTTCCATTTATTTGAAAGGCCATTAATGCTACCCCATTCAACACTGAACTTATCCTGCACTGGAGGTTTTTCAAAATTTCCATAATATAACTTACTTTGGTATCCAAACCATGAGCCACTCCATGAATCAAGTATCTCTGGTATACTCAAATCAAGTTTTTTAGCCTCTACTTTCAGTGAATTGAGGAGTGGAATTACCTTATCTTTGAAATCGGTTAGAGCTTTTTCTAATTTTTTAATATTCTCCATAATTATTTTTTATATAAACATCAATTAAGAGCCTTATATAGGGCAATATTACTCCTTTTGTAATTGATAATCAACAATTTGGCCTCAAAAATGAATGTAATGATATATTTCGATATGTGCAAAATGAAGAATTGGCCTTACACACCTCGGAGGTGT
>PFOY01000021.1 GCA_002792755.1 Candidatus Nomurabacteria bacterium CG_4_10_14_0_2_um_filter_30_12 | reverse complement strand
CGAAAAGTGATTCAATTACAAATTACGAATGATTAATTACGAATTGAAATTCAAATGCATTTTTTAATTCGTAATTCGTAATTCTTAATTGATAATTACTTCAATGGATCAATATGGTTTTTTTGCCAAGGATGGCAACGAAGTATTCTAAAAAAACCAAGATATGAGCCTTTTAAAATACCATATTTTTTTATAGCTTCTTTTGTATATTCTGAACAAGTAGGATAAAAAACGCACGAATTATTCTTTAACAATCCAAAAAACTCTAAAAACCTAGTAATTATAGGTGACAAAAACTTTTGATAAAAATTAATTAATTTTATCCCGTTAGAAGTTAAAATATATTTTATATTATTTTTCATTTTTATCTTTAAAATATTTTAATAAAACTTCTAACGGGATTTATTGAGTATATTTTTAATTTCATTTTCAATTATTGAAATATCATCTTGATATTTTTTAAAAACAAAAACACCTAAAACCCCAGAAGGAAATTGATCAATATATTTTTTTAATACAGAATATCCTTTTCTTCTCAAAGAATTCCTTTTTACTGCTAACTTTGCTACTTTTTTAGATATAATAAATGAAATACGGGGCTCAATATTTTTGTCCTTACTTAATATATATTTAAAGGTAAAGTTTGGTAAACTAAAAAACTTTCCTTCTTTAAAAAGAAGGTCTATGTTTTTTTTATCAACCCTGTTTTTTTTAGGGAGCATATTAAACAGAAAGCTTAGCTCTTCCTTTTCTTCTTCTTCTTAAAAGTACTTTTTGGCCTGTTTTAGTTCTTGATCTAACTAAAAACCCATGAGCCTTAGCTCTTTTCCTCTTTTTTGGTTGATATGTTTGTGACATTCTACTAGTCTATAACAACACAACAAATAATACAACCCCCTAAATCCCCCTTGTCATGGGGACTTTCCATTACGTTTCCTCCCCTGACAAGGGGAGGCTAGGAGGGGTTTACATTATCAACAGTTTATCAACATAGTTAATAAGTTTTTTAAAATTGTATTAAAAAATATTGTAGTATAATCTTACTTACATGGGTCCCGTTAGAAGTCGTTAAAAGTAACGGGGAGGGTGATAGACTTATTATTCAACAAACTTCTAACGGGATGGATACAAAACAACTTTGGAAAAATTGCTTAGTAGAGATAGAGGAAGGTGTTTCTAAAGCAAATTTCAGTACGTGGTTTAAGAACACTTGTATTTTAAAAGAAGAAACAGGCATCGTTTATGTAGGTGTACCTAATGAATTCGTTCGTGATTGGCTAAAAAACAAATATCACAAACTTATAACAAAAACGATAGCAGATTCATATGAAAATATGAGAGCTGTAGAATATGTCATTACTAAACTAGAGGTAAATAAACAAGAATCATTAAAAACCAATGATACATATATAAATAAAGAATTACCCTTAAAAGATCTATATATAAACCCAGATGATAACTTGAACCCACGCTATCGTTTTGATTCTTTTATAGTAGGAACATTTAATGAGCTTGCATATGCAGCATCGCAAGCAATAATAGAAAACCCTGGAACCAAATACAATCCATTTTTTGTCTATGGTGGTACAGGACTTGGAAAAACACACTTAATCCAAGCTGTAGGAAATTCAATAAAAGAAAAATATCCAAATAAAAAAATACACTACTTAACATTAGAAAAATTTGCTACTGATTTCATTAATTCCTTACAAAACAATAAAGCAAATTCTTTTAAAGAAAAATATAGAAAATATGATCTACTTATAATAGATGATATCCAATTCATTGGTAAAATGGAAAAAATCCAAGAAGAACTCTTTCATACATTCAATACATTTTATGAAAATAATAAACAAATCATTTTTTCTTCAGATAAACACCCAAACTATATTCCAGAACTAGCAGATCGTCTAAAATCTCGTTTTGCTGCTGGTATGATAGTAGATGTTTCCGAGCCAGAATATGAATCTCGTCTTGCTATTTTAAAAGTAAAATTAAAAGAACAAAACATTGACCTCGAAAATGAAATAACAGAATATATAGCACAATCAATACAAGGCAACATAAGAGAGCTAGAGGGGAGTTTAAATGCAATAATATGTCAATATCGTCTAAAAAATAAACCCTTAACAATACCAGAAGTCAAAAATCTACTTAAAAATAACATAAAACCAAAAAAGAATGTATCTATAAAAGAAGTAGTAAAAACAGTAAGTGATTATTATTCTTTAGAAGAAGCTTCTATTTACGAAAAAACAAGAAGAAAAGAAATAGTAAAAGCTAGGCAAATTGTAATGTATTTACTTAGAGAAGATTTTAATGTTTCATATCCACTAATAGGACAAAAACTCGGTGGAAAAGACCACACAACAGTAATTCACTCATATTTAAAAATAAAAGCAGATTTAAAAAATGATCCTCAATTATTACAAGAACTAGAGCAAATAAGAATTATGTTTAAATAGTTGTTAATAAGTATGTAAAAGTTAAGTAAAACACAACAATAATTTAATAACAATCTATGCAAAAACTGTTTATAACAAATAATAAAAAAGTATTTTTTTGAAAAAGATAAAAATTATAAATAATTATTATAACTTAAATAAAAATTAAATTAATATTACAACCATATAGAATAACATATATTTAGTTTATACACTTATTAACACTACTAATAGTAATAATAAATTAAATATAGAATATATAAACATATGAATCCCGTTAGAAGTTTACTTTCGGGAATAAATTATAAAAACTAATTAAAGTTATCTAATAATATTTTAAAACAAAGTAATTTTAGAAAAACTTCTAACGAGATGAAATTAGAATGTGGAATAGAAAAATTAAAAAATGGAATTTTACAAATAGAGAAAATAACTGGTAAAAATTTAACATTACCTATTTTAAGTTCAATACTTCTAATAGCATCTGGTAAATCATTAAAATTAAGAGCTACTAACTTAAGTCTTGGTGTTGAGATAGAAATACCTGCAAAAATTGAAAAAGAAGGTATTGTAGCTATTTCTGGTGTAATATTGGCTGGTATTTTTTCTAATATTTTTCAAAATGAAAACATAAGTCTTGAGAGTGTTGATGGAAATTTAATTATAAAAACAAAAAAAAGTAGAATAAAATTAAAAGGTCAAAATAATGATGATTTTCCAACAATACCCACAGTTGATGGTATTACTTTTGAAATAGAATCAAAAAAATTAATAGATGGTATAAAGTCTGTTTATTATAGTTCTTCATTGTCTGATATAAAACCAGAAATTTCTAGTGTTTTTATATATTCAAATGATGATAATCTGGTTTTTGTTTCTACAGACTCTTTTAGATTAGCAGAGAAAAAAATAAAAATTAAAGATATAGAAGAAATAGGTGGTATACTTATTCCTTTTAAAAATATACCAGAAATATTAAGAATTTTTGGAGAAATACAAGATGTGGTGCGTGTTTGTTTTAACAAGAATCAAATTTCATTTTCTTCTGACAATGTGTATCTTACATCAAGAATTATAGATGGTGTTTTTCCAGATTATCGTCAAATTATTCCAAAAGAATTTAATGTTGAAGCTATTGTTTTAAAACAAGATTTATTAAATGCTTTGAAACTTTCAAATATTTTTTCAGATAAATTTAATCAAATTAATCTTTTAGTTAAACCAAAAGAAAAAGTTTTTGAGCTTTCTTCTCAAAATAATGATGTTGGTGAAAATAAAACATATTTAGATGCCGCAATAAAAGGGGAAGATGCGTTACTTGGTTTTAATTATAAATATTTTCTTGATTGCTTTCAGTCTATAAACACAGATAGTATCTCTATTAAATTAAACCAATCTTCAAAACCAATGGTTATATCTGGTAGTTCTGATAATTCTTTTACTTATTTAATAATGCCAATGAATAGGTAATATTTAAATGATAGAGATTAAAGATTTACTTCTTAAATTTAATAACTTGTTAATTTCTGAAAATCTTAAAATAGATGCTTTAAAAGAAGTTCTTTTAAAAGTTATAAATTTAAAAATAAAATCAGAAGACATAAAAATAAAAAATAATATAATTTATTTAAATATAAAACCTATTTATAAAAATGAAATTTTAATTAAAAAAGATAAAATTTTTTTTGAATTAAAAAATAGTTTAGGTAAAAAAACTCCAAGAAACATAATATGATTATTATCTTATTTTAAATAATATCGTATTTTCTGCACGATTGTAAATAGAGTCATATGATATTATTTTTAATTCATTTTCTTCTCTTAAATTATCTAATTCTCTTGGTATAAAAGAAAAAGTAAAAGGTGCCTTTATCGTATCTAAAAAAGTATTATTTATAAAAATATCTATTTTTTGTAATGGATAAACACCAAGACTTGAAATTTTAAGTTGTATGTTTTGGTCTGGCGTATATTCTGATGTTATATCTGGTTCAATTATCTGAATAATTGGTTTTGATGCTTCTGTGTGCACATCATCTATTTCTATTGGTTTTTCTGCCCATGTTGTTATATTGTATTTTGATGCATTTTTTGACCACCAGTTTTGTATTGGAATCTCCCAGTGATTAAATTGTGAGTTACTTTCAGGATTTAATGGTGGTGTACCTAATATATCCTCTCTATTTATCCAATAAAGAATAGAATGCACATTTGTTATTACTTTTTCTTGTGTTGTTTCTATTGGTGTTAAATTTCCTGCTAATTTACCAGAGATTTTATCTATAAAAAAGTTTTCGTTTCCTTGCCAATATCCACGAATTACTGGTTTTACTATTTTAGGATCAGTTTCTAAATTTGGTTTTTCAAATTTTTCATTTGGTAATATTTTTAAAGCTTCATTAATAAAATTATTCCAAATTGGACCAGCTACAGCAGAACCACCCTTTTTCATTGGTTTGTTGTCATTGTTGCCAGCCCATACACCTACTGCTATTGATGGAGAATACCCAATAGTCCAAGCATCCTTATTATTATTTGTTGTTCCTGTTTTTACAGCTACGTCTTTACCTGGTATAAGTAATATTGAAGATGATCCAAATGTTGGAGTACGCGCAACATTATCAGAGAGGATATTAGACATAGTTAATGCTACATTTTTAGGTAATACTTCTTTAGAGTTTGAATTATATTCTTCTAAAACATTTCCGTTTATATCTTCGATTTTTAGAATTCCAGTATATTTATTTCGTATACCATTGTTTGCGAATACACTATAAGCAGAAGTTATATCTAAAAGTGATACTTCTCCACCTCCTATAACAAGAGTGAGTCCATATCGGCTTATGTCTGATAATGTACTGATACCCATATCTTCAGCTGTTTTTAGTGAATCTGAAAGACCAGCTAGGAAAAAGAGTTTTACTGCCGGAATATTTCTTGATTCTGCTAATGCACTACGAAGATTTATTGGTCCAACTGTTTTACCATCATAATCTTCTGGCATATAACAATCACTTTGTTTATGACCTGGAAGAGCTCTTCCATAAGCATTACAGGTTGTTTGAAATTCAGTAGGTAGGTCAAATAGTACTGTATCTGGGGTAAACCCTTTATTGAATGCTGTAGCGTATATAAAAGGCTTAAAAGATGACCCTGGCTGTCGTAGTGCAGTCGCAATATTATAATTACCATCTATTGTTTTATCAAAATAATCTCTTGAACCTACCATTGTTAGTATTTGTCCAGTTTTCGGGTCTATTGCTACAAGTCCAGCATTTTTACCATTCCAATTTTTTTCATTTTTAATAGCACCTTCTTTTACTATTATTTCTCCTTTTTTTTGAAGATTATAATCTAGTGTTGTAATTACTTTTAATCCTCCTTTTTCTACTAATTCACTTCCATATTTTTGTTCAAGATAATCTTTTATAAAAAAAACAAAATGTGGAGCTTTAATACCAATAGTTGTTTGTGGAACAAAGACTATTATTTCATTTTTTGCAGCATCATATTCTTCTTGAGAAATAAATTTGAGTGTTAACATTCTAAAAAGGACTAAATTTTTTCTAGTGTCTAATTTGTCTTTATTTTTACCATAAGGAGAGAGAAATGTTGGAGATTGTGGTATTGCTGCTAGATACGCTGCTTCCACAAGTGTTAAATCTTGTGGTTCTTTATTGAAATAAGTTTTGGATGCTTCTTTTATGCCATATATATTTCCACCATAAGGGTTTTCATTTAAATATGCTTCCAATATTTTTTCTTTTGGCATTGATTGATCTATTTTTATTGCCAAGAACCATTCTTTAATTTTTCTAATATAACTTACTTTTTGTGTTAGGAGGGTGTTTTTTACTAATTGTTGAGTTATTGTAGAGCCACCACCACCTATCCCAACGTTAAATAGATTAGAAAGAACTGCTCGAACGATAGATGTCACTCTTATTCCACCATGATTATAAAATTCTGAATCTTCGATAGCCATGGTTGTGTTTTTTATATTTGTACCCATTTCTTCAAATGGTATGTTTGTTCTTTTAATATCTTGGTGTATATCGTAAAGTAATATTTCTCCAGTACGGTCGTATATTTTCGTAGAATTCACTATTTTTCTGTCTTCAAAAGAATGAAAATCTGGGATCCTTAAAGTAGAAAGCCAAATGATGACTATTCCAAATATTAAAATAGAAATACCAATTAGAAGAAATAGTGTATTTTTTATAATTTTAGTGCCATTAAATCTTTTTTTCATCCCGTTAGAAATTATGCTAATTAATAATATTAAATTCTAGTATCCCATTTTCAGTATATGTGTTATTTCTAACGGGATTCATTTCTATAATTATAACAGAAAATATGTTATAATCCGAGCAATATGAAAGTTATAATAGATGAAAAAAGAATTGACGAGGTTTTGAGTATTGGTGTGGAAGAGATTATAGAAAAAGATCATCTTTTAGAAGCACTTAAGTCAGGAAAACTATTACGAATAAAATTTGGGATTGATCCAACTATGCCAGATCTTCATCTTGGACACAGTGTTCCACTTCGCAAACTTCGTCAGTTCCAAGATTTAGGACATAAAATAATTTTAATAATTGGGGATTCTACTGCAATGATTGGTGATCCATCAGGTAGGTCTGAAACTAGAAAAATACTTAGTTTTATTGAGGTCAAAAAGAACATGAAGAATTATTTGAGACAAGCAGAAAAGATTTTAGATATGAAAAAAACAGAAGTTCATTATAATAGTGAATGGTTAGGTAATAACATGATGACAATTCTTGAACTTTCTAAGGCTGGAACAATACAGCAAGTTTTACACAGATCTGACTTTAAAAAAAGGATAGATGATAATCAGGATATAACTATTTTAGAAATGCTTTATCCTTTACTACAAGGATATGATTCTGTTGCCATAAAGGCAGATCTTGAATTAGGTGGTACAGATCAAAAATTTAATCTTTTGATGGGACGTAGAGTTCAACGATATTATAAAATACCAGAACAAGATATTCTGACTCTTCCAATTCTTGAAGGTGTTGATGGTATCAAAAAAATGAGTAAAAGTTTGGGAAATTATATTGCGTTAGACGAAAAACCAATTGAAATGTTTGGAAAAATTATGTCAGTTCCAGATACTTTGATTACTAAATATATGAAACTTTGTACAGATCTTTTATTGGCAGAAATAAATAAGATTGAGGACAATTTAAAAAATAAATCTTTTAATCCCAAAAATGCAAAGATGAGACTAGCATATGAAATAGTAAAAATTTATCATAATGAGAATAAAGCAAAAAAAGCTGAAGAAAACTTTATAAGTACTTTTCAAAAAAAAGAAATTCCAGAAGAGATGATAGAACTTGATTCTAAAAAAGAAGAAACACTAATGGATATTTTAGTAAAAGCAAAAGTTTTGTCTTCAAATAGTGAATTTAGGAGATTAGTCGAAGAAAAAGCTATTACTAATTTAGAGAATAATGAAAAGATAACTGATGTGAATTTTATTCCTAAGGTTGGAAATAAATTTAAAATAGGGAAAAGAAAATTTATAAAGATTAAATAGTTAAAAATAAAAAGACCGACTTTTTTCAAAAATAAAGAGTTGGTCTTTTTATTTTTTTTAATGATATCTATCTTCGGGATCATATTCATCATCATCTGGAATATCGAGAGGTTCTTCTGGTAAATCCAGAAGTTCTTCATCATCACCTAATTCTGTATCATCTGTGACCATAGTATCTTCTTCGTCGTAGCTCATATTTTTAATATAAGATTTTTTATTTTTTTAAAAAATATTTTTCGACCAAATTAATTTAAATAAAAATTATTTTCTTTAGTTTTATCAAAAACAGAGAGGCTTGGCAATAGGATATGTGGATAACTAATGAAGTATCAAAAGATAAAGAATAAGCTTTTAAAAACCGCACATAATTTTCTGCTGAAAATTTGCTATGCTCGGCTCGACAGCCTGCGCAATGCTTTTTAAAAGCTTATTCTTTATCTTTTGATACATGCAAAAGCTGTCAGTGCTATAGCAATTGCATCTAGCTCATCATCTGACTCCCGCCCAATCGAATGGTCATTCGGGTAGGTTTTTTTATTATCAATATCAACTAATATTTTTACCATTTTCATCACTTGTTCTTTGTTGGCTTTTCCGTAGCCAGTGATAGCTATTTTTATTTGTGGAGGGGAGGCTTCAAAGATTTCAAGTTTATTACATGATGCTTCATATATCACTACACCACGTGTTTCTGCCACATGCATAACTGTTTTTTGATTAGTTGTTAAAAATAAAGTTTCAATAGCTAAAATATCTGGTTTAAATTTTTTTATTACATTTTTTACCTCTTTTCCTATTAAAAGTAATCTTTCAGAAAATTCTAATTTTACTGATGTGTGAAAACATTCAGAAAATAATACTTTTTCTTTTCTTTCATTTTTATTTTTTTCTAAAACAGCGATCCCTAATCTTTCAAATCCAGGATCTATTCCTAAAATTCTCATAAATATATTTTTAATTCGTAATTCGTAATTGATAATTCGTAATTGTTTCTACTCTGCATTAGTATATACATCTTGTACATCGTCATTTTCTTCTAATTCTTCTATAAGTTTATCTAATAGTTCTAAATCTTTATTAGAGATAGAAGTAAGCATATTTGGTTTCCATTCTATTCCTTCTGGTGTTTTTTCTTTAGTGAAAGACCAAGCTACAGACCCTATACCTCCTAATATAAGACCATTTTTAGTTAGAATGTGTTTTATATCTTGTGCTGTTCTGTTTCTACTGTCTGTAAGCGTCTCAATAATAATTCCTATACCACCTGGACCATATGTTTCATAGGTAATAGATTCCATTTGTGTTCCAGGTTCAAAAGCTTTTTTAATAGCTCTTTCTATGTTTTCTCCTGGCATATTTACTTTTTTAGCTTTTTCAATTGCAGCACGAAGTCCTGGTGCATTTGTATCACCCTTTGCGAGTTTTGTCTCAACAGATATAAAACGCACAAGCTTAGAGAAAATTTTACTTTTTTTAGCATCTGTAATACCTTTCTTGTGTTTTATTTGTGACCATTTATTATGTCCTGACATATTTATTTAGGCTTTAGGGTTTTAAGCATTAGGCTTTAGCTTTTAAATTTACTAATACCCAAGGCTTAATGCCTAGACGCCTGTGTTATTTTTATATTCAAAACCTAAATGTTGGTAAGCTTTTTCTGTAGCTACACGTCCACGAGCTGTTCTTTCTAATAAACCAAGCTGAATCAAATATGGTTCTATTATTTCTTCTACTGTAGCTTCTTCTTCGGACATTGCAGCACCTATTGTTTTTAATCCTACTGGTCCACCTTTAAATTTTTCTATTAATATTTCTAAAAATTTTCTGTCAGAAGAATTTAATCCAATATCATCAATTGCAAGCATATTGAGTGCATCTTTTACTGTTTTTTTATCTAGTGCTTTTCTGTGTACTTGTGCAAAATCACGAGCTCTTTTTAAAAAATAATTTGCAGTACGAGGAGTAAACCTACTTCGTTTAGCTATTTCTTGTAAAGCTCCTTCGTCTAATTCTGTTTTTAATAGTTTACTAGATCTTTTTACTATTTCTGCTATTTCTTCATTTGAATAAAATTCTAATCGAAAAACTCCACCAGAGAAACGTGAACGAAGAGGGGAGGATACTAATGCTACACGAGTAGTGGCTGCTATTAATGTGAAAGCAGGTAAGTCTAATTGTATGGTTCTCGCTGATGGTCCTTTCCCAATAATTATATCTAAAACACCAGACTCCATGGCTGGGTAAAGTATTTCCTCAACCATTTTATTAAGTCTATGTATTTCATCAATAAAAAGAATATCACCAGATGCTAGGTTTGTAAGAATAGATGCAAGGTCACCTACTTTTTCAATAGCAGGTCCAGATGTTATTTTCATTTGCTTACCAGTTTCTTTTGCTATTAAGTGTGCGAGAGTAGTTTTTCCTAATCCTGGTGGTCCATAAAATAATATATGTTCTGGTATATGTCCACGTTCTTCTGCCGCTGTTAAAAGTATTTTAATGTTGTCTTTTATGTGTTTTTGACCTATATATTCACCCCATTGTGTAGGTCGTAAAGCTTGATCAAGAACTAAATCGTCAACACTTTCATTGTCTTTCTCTTTAATTTCTTTTGTTTTTTTAGTGTTTTTACTTGACATTTTTTTATATTATGCTATACTTCTTTATATAGTTCATTATTAACAGGCTATCCACATTGCTATACACATTATAGCATTTGATTAGTTTAGAATATAGTATAATTATTTTGTAGAGGTTTTGAACCTTTTTTGTTTTATAAGAGGGCATTAATCTCTAAGCAATCAGCCATCGGTTATATAGGTTTGCGTAGGACGTCTTGGTACCTTTTAGGTTTCTGGGTCTATCCTTCAAGAATTTGTTACTTTTAGGGCTTAGCTTTGAAAGGATTGTTTAGAGATTAATGCTTTTTTTATTAGTAAATATAATTTTATATTTTATTTACTTCTCTATATAAATTTGAAAATAAAGAAACAGTTTTACTGAAATCTTTTTCAGCTGTTATTAAAATAAATTCAGTAGGGGTAGAGACTAATTCTTCTATGTTTATATTAGCACGAGCAGTGATAGAAAGAAGAGAAAAAAATACATTTGGAGTATCAAAAACTTCTGATCCAAAAGAAATACCAATTGCCGCTAGGTTGTGATTTATAGTTTTTGGTTTATTTTTAAAATGTTTTAGAATTTTGTTTTCTAAGATAGTTGAACAGATAATATCAACTTCTGTAGTACCTATTGTTATAGTAAAAAAATCTTCTTGTGATATTGATATATTTTTATGTAGTGATTCTAGTTCTTTAATAAATTCATTTGTATTTTTGTATATTATTTCAGAGAGTGGAAGTTTCGTCGTTATGTTTTTTATAGCCACGTCATGTATGAGTGGTTTCATTTTTTTAAATTCTTTTCGCAATCGTGATAGGGAAACTACTAGACTAGTGATGGTCACTTGTTTTTTGGTAAGTTCTTCTACTTTTGGACGTATACGATATGCATAGCTACTCATATTCATATAGCCATTTGTTAATGCATAATAAGCTTCTAACTCTGCCATTACTATATCTCGCACTATTGGTTGTATTTTTATCATTATGTGTATTCTAACAAATTTTACAAAAAGTCTCAAATACAATATCAATGTTAGAAAACTTAACATTGGTGGATGGTATCTCTATAATTCATTTAAGGAAATTGTTCCTACCAAAATAAAAAGGAAAGGATAAAAAACATGTGCGGAAAAGACGGAAATCAGGTTGATAGAGAAATTGTGGACAGTAAACAAGCGCATAAGGGACACAGAGAGGAATACTTCTTTTTCCCTTTCCCGGGATACGAAGTAGTAGCCTCAGATAGGTTACCAATGAAATTAAGCGCAAAAAACAAGAAGGATGCTTGTATTGAGGTGAGAAAAGTTGGACCAGGCATCCTTTGCCAAAAAATCGCGGAGATTATTTATTAAATCTTTGCTTTTATTAAAGCCAGCAACACCGAAAGGAAAAAATGTTTGTTGGCTTTTATTTTTATTTTTCATTTAAATCAACTACATTTAAAAAAGAAGATTTACTCATACAATTCTGGGTGAGTGCCTATATCTGAAAAAATAACTGTATTTTCGTTGGCATAATAAAATAAAACTCTATAATCACCAGTTATATTAATACTTCTTATGTTTTTATATTCACCAGTGAGTGCATGGTTATTTAATAAAAAATTAAAAGGATCTTCTGTAAAAATCTTGATTCGCTCAAGAGCTTTTTTCTGTATAAACTTGTCTTTCTTTTTAAAAGATTTATCAAAAATTTTAGTAGTTAGTATATATATCATAAAGAGAGAAGATGTTTTTCTAACTCTTTATAATTTTTACAAACTTTCATCTTACCACTTTTATATTCCTTTTCTGCATATTTAAATGACTTTCTTAAACGAGTATTTGGTATTTCTGGTGCGATAAATTCTATTTTTCTCTCTGTGATAATTCTTCTCAAAGAAGCATTTAAGGCAATAGAAAGAGTAAGTCCCATTTCATTTAGGACTTTTTTTGCTTCACTTTTTAATTTTGGATCTGTATTAAAATTTATAACTGCATTATTCATATATATAGTATATACCCATTATATACATAAGTCAAGTAATGTATGATTATCTATTTTTATTCT
The DNA here is from genome assembly GCA_002792755.1 of Candidatus Nomurabacteria bacterium CG_4_10_14_0_2_um_filter_30_12. Classification (GTDB taxonomy): domain Bacteria; phylum Patescibacteriota; class Minisyncoccia; order Phycocordibacterales; family UBA9973; genus UBA9973. The sequence goes on along the minus strand of PFOY01000021.1, from coordinate 2,943 downwards.
TCAAATAAATCAACCACGTTTAATACTTCATCAAACGAAGTGATACCATTTAATATTTTTACTACACCGTCTTGTCGCATAGAAAGTATTCCTTGAGCTCTGGCGACTTTTTTAATTTCTCTTTCACTTGGGTTTTGTGGCATTATTTTTTCTATAGCTTCATTTGTTTTGATAGCTTCAAATATACCTATTCGTCCGGTGTATCCTATCATATTACATTTTTCACAACCTACAGGAGAATATAATTTTATAGGTGCATCGGGATCTATATTATAATTTGAAAGATTTTTTCCTTCTTCTTTTATACTATCCATTACTAATTTCATTGTAGTTGATTCTTTTTCTGTTGGAGTTTTTTCAATTTTACAGAGAGGACATAATTTACGTACCAAACGTTGAGCAATTGATAATGATAATGCGGACACCATTATTTTTGGGTTTGCATTTAGGTCAATTAATCGTGGAATGACACCAGCTGCGTTGTTTGTGTGAAGAGTTGAAAATACCATATGTCCTGTCAAAGCTGATTCTATTGCTGTCTTTGCAGTCTCTGCGTCACGTATTTCACCTATCATCACTACGTCTGGGTCTTGTCTCAATGCAGATCGTAATCCTTCTAAGAATGTATATCCTTTTTCAGAATTTGTTTGTGTTTGAGTGATACCATCTAGGTGATATTCAATAGGATCTTCAATGGTTATTATTTTAATTTCATCTGAATAAATCTTTCTTAAAAATGCATATAGTGTCGTTGTCTTTCCGGAACCAGTAGGACCAGTGACCAATATCATTCCATTTGGTTTTTGAATTTCTTGTTCTATTACAGAAAATAAGAATGGTTCTATTCCCATATCTTCAAGTTTCACTTGAATTGATTTAGGATCCAAGATACGCATAACTATAGATTCACCATATGCTCCAGGAATAAGAGAAGTACGTATGTTTAATTCTTCTTTTTCTTCCATAATACTAAAACGTCCATCTTGTGCTATTTTTGAAGTTAATTTCATCCCAGAAAGAAGTTTAATTCTTGAATTGAGTAAATGATAAATATTGTTTTCAAAAAAAATAACATCGTGAAGTACTCCATCTAGACGAAGTCGTAATCTACTTCTATCTTTTTCAGGTTCGATATGTATATCGGATGCTTTGATAGATATTGCTCCGGCTAATATTATTTCAAGCATATGAGAAATCTTGTGTATAGAACTTCCAGATATTGTATCTGTTATTAATTTTCCAATATCATCCATTATTTTAATATCTTTTGCTGTTTCTCTTAAGACTTCTCCAGATATATCTATACCTCCAACTTTTGAATTTTCGGCTGATGAAAGTTCATTATATCTATCCCAAATTTTCTCTAAAGAAGCTAGAGATACCATATAAAAAGTAGGAATCAGACTTTGTCTTTCCATTTGTTCTTTTAATTTTGAAAGTAAATCATCTGAAGGGGAGCGTACTGCTATAAAAATATTTTTACCGAAAAGTTTAAAAGGCCCGATTTTTAATTCACGTGCATCTTTTTCAGAAATATGTCGCAATGCTTCGTTGTCTATACCTAAACGCGAAAGGTCAATATAAGGAAGTTTGTATTTTGATTCTGCTAGTACTGCCACGAGTTCTTCTTCTTCTTGTTTTCGTATTTCATTTAGTTGTTTATTTTGTTTTTCTTCATCAAAATCTGTCATATATCTTTTAATAATACAATATTTCATTATGAATAACCAACTATAAAAATGCTATAATTGATTTAATGGTTAAGAATAATAAAAATTTACCTCAAACATTAGTGTTATTGGATTCTCATGCAATAATACATCGGGCTTATCATGCCTTACCTGAATTTCTATCATCTAAGGGTGAGCCTACTGGGGCTTTGTATGGTCTTTGTAGTATGTTGATGAAGATTATTACCGATTTAAAGCCAGATTATATTGTGGCTTGTTATGATTTACCTCAAAAAACTTTTAGACATGAAGCATATGATGGATACAAAGCTAAAAGAGCAAAAACAGAAGATGCTTTAGTTTTGCAACTAAAGAATTCTAGACAAATTTTTGAAGCATTTGATATCCCTATCTATGATGCACCTGGTTTTGAAGCAGATGATGTCTTAGGAACAATAGTACACCAAATAAATCCCGTTAGAAGTCGCGAGGGCTCGCAGCGACCCTCTACTTCTAACGGGATAAATATAATTATTGCATCTGGAGATATGGACACAATGCAATTAGTTGACGATAAAAAAGTGCAAGTCTATACCTTAAAAAAAGGAATTAATGACACTATTTTATATGACGAAGAAAAAATGATTGATAGGTTTGGTTTTAAACCAAAATTATTACCAGATTATAAAGGATTGAGGGGTGACCCATCTGATAATATTATTGGAATAAAAGGAATTGGTGAAAAGACAGCTACAAATTTAATTGTTAATTTTGGAACAATAGAAGAAATATATAAACAAATTAAAAAAGATGAAAAAGTTTTTCTTAAAAAAGGTATATCTCCTAGAGTTTTAGAGCTTATAAAAAATAATGAAGAAGAAGCTTTATTTTCAAAAACATTAGCAAAAATAAGAACTGATGCGCCTATTGATTTTAAATTACAAGAAAAAACTTTTTGGGAGAATGCTGATTTGAAAAAAATTGAAATCATGTTTTTGGTGTTTGAGTTTAGAAGTTTATATTCAAGATTAAAAAGTTTTTTTGAGAAAAAACAGAATCCTGATTTAGAAGAATTTTCTAAGGTCCTCGGATCTCTGGGGCCCCGAACCCCAGCCAGACCGTTAGAAAACTCTCTAAATCAGGATTCTGTAAATCAAGAAAAACTACAAGAAACAGCAATAGCTCTTTGGCTTGTAAATTCAGACATAACTAATCCTTCTTTAGAAGATATATTACATTATGCAAACACTTCTTCTTTTGAAGAAGCAGAAAA
>PFOY01000028.1 GCA_002792755.1 Candidatus Nomurabacteria bacterium CG_4_10_14_0_2_um_filter_30_12 | reverse complement strand
AAATATTTTAGTTGTTACCCATGAAGGTTCTGCTCGTGTCCTTTTTGCTGGAGCAAAAGGTTTTAATGATACTGAGACTATACAGTATTTAGAAAATGACATTAAAACATTTAAAAATGCTGAGATTAAAGAATTAGATTTTATTCCATTGCCGCATAATGAAAATTTTGAACTTGATTTACATAGGCCTTATATAGATAAAATTGTACTTATTGATAGTAAAGAAGAAAAATATAGTAGGATTCCTGAAGTCATAGATTGTTGGTTTGAATCAGGGTCAATGCCTTTTGCACAAGATCATTATCCATTTGAAAATTTAGATTGGAAAAATAAAAATTTTCCAGCTGGTTTTGTTGCAGAATATATTGCTCAAACTAGAACATGGTTTTATTATACACATGTTATTTCCTCTATTTTGTTTAATGAAGCACCATTTAAAAATATTGTCACAACTGGGACTATTCTAGCTGAAGATGGTCAAAAAATGTCAAAATCAAAAAATAATTTTCCAGATCCATGGATTTTATTTAATAAGTATGGAGTAGACGCACTTCGCTTTTATTTGATGTCTTGCCCTGTAATGAAAGGAGAAGATATTAATTTTTTAGAAAAAGCTGTTCAAGATATTTCAAATAAGATAATTGGTAGGCTTAATAATGTTTTAGTATTTTATGAACTTTACCCCATACCAGAGCAAGCTCGCTACAGGGCAGGTCGTGATATTCCTAAATCAAAAAATATTTTGGATAAATGGATACTTTCTAGACTTGATGAGTTCATTTATGATGTAACAGATAGAATGGAAAAATATGATATAGCGTTAGCAACGCGACCACTTGAATTATTTATTGAAGATCTCTCTACTTGGTATTTGCGTCGTTCTCGCGACAGAATAAAAGATGGGGATGAAGAAGCAAGGCAAACTTTATATTTTGTGTTAAAAACCTTAGCTAAAATAATAGCACCATTTACTCCATTTACCTCTGAAAATATTTGGCTAAAATTACGAACAGAAAAAGATGAAGAAAGTGTGCATTTGACGAGTTGGCCTAAAAAGAAATTTAAAATTTTTTCGTTTAGTAAACCGAAAGTTTTGAAAAATATGGAAACAGTTAGAAGTTTGGTTACTCTTGGCCTCGAAGCTCGCCAGAGGGCGGGGATAAAAGTTCGTCAGCCTTTGAACAAATTGGAAATTATAGCTGAGAAATTATCTGATGAATATTTGGAAATAATAAAAGATGAATTAAATATAAAAAATATTGAATATATTCTAAAAATAAAAATAGGTATTCAAAAAGTAAATCTTGATACAAAAATGACACCAGATTTAAAAGAAGAAGGAGATTATCGTGAACTTGTTCGGGCTGTCCAAGATATACGTAAAAAAATGGGACTTACTCCTAGTGATATAATTTCGCTTATTGTTGAGACTAATGATGAAGGTAGAAAATTAATTCATAAATTTGAAACAGTGCTCTTGAAAATAATTCTTGCTTCTAAGATAGAATTCAAAGCAAACGAAGGTGACTCTTTAAAAATAGATGAATTAGTTTTTAAAATTAAGATAGAGAAATAAACATAATATATATATATTTTTATAAAAAGGTAGCAAAATCAGCGATAGCTGAGTTTGCTACCTTTGTTTTTTATCTGTATAATGAATTTATGTCTATAATTCTTGATATATTAAATGAACTAAATAATACTATGATTAATTATAAAGGAGTGAGTGTTAATTTATTTGGAATACCGAAATTATCTCAACATAAATATAATTCTCTTAAATCTGGGATTAATCAATTAAAGAAGAAAGAATTTATAGCAAAAGATAATTCTGGTTGGTTTTTGACTCCTAGTGGCAAAAAATATATTGAGAAAAAATATGATTCTTTAATACAATTTGAATCTCAATTTTCAAAAAATGATTCTAAAAATTTACTCGTAATGTTTGATATTCCAGAGACAAAAAAAGCTGAAAGAGAATGGCTTCGTTGGCATTTAAAAAAATTTCATTATCAAATGATACAAAGAAGTGTATGGAGAGGGCCTTCTCCGTTGCCAAAGGAATTTATTGATTATTTAAAGAAAATAAAAATTTATAATAATTTAAAAATGTTAAAAATATCAAATGTTATTAAATAATAAAAGGTACTAAACTCTGCTATCGCAGAAAATAGTACCTTTTTTCAAATAGAAAAATAAATGTAGTATAATTAAGTAATGAATATTAAGAAGTTGGGACATTGTTGTTTAGTTATAGAAGAGAATGGAAAAAAGATAATGACAGATCCAGGTTCTTGGACAGTAGATGAACAGGTAAAAGAAAAAAATATTGATATCATTTTAATCACACATGAACATGGAGATCATATTCATATTGAATCATTAAAAAAGATTATTAAAAATAATCCTAAGGCAGTAGTTATCACAAATAAAGGAGTTGGGAGATTACTAGACGATATAGGGATAGAATATCAAATTTTAGAAGATAAAAATCCAAAAGAATTCATGGGTATTAAACTTGAGGCTCATGATTGTGAACATGAAGAAATTTATCAAGATATTTCAATAGTTCAAAATACTGCATTTTTTATTAGGGAAAGATTGTTTTATCCTGGTGATTCTTTTTATAATCCTAATAAACCCGTTGAAATTTTAGCCTTACCTGTGGCTGGTCCGTGGGCTAATATTAAAAATGCTACCAATTACGCACTTGAAATTAATCCAAAAACTTGTTTCCCGGTTCACGACGGGATGTTGATTTCTTTTGGTGGCAATTATGCGATTTATAAAGTTGTCTTAGAAAAATATGGTATTGTATTTAAAAGTTTTGAAGAGAATAAAGCAGAAGAATTTTAATGCACCATATTTATCATACAGAAGGAATAATATTGGGTAGTGGTAATTTTGGAGAGACAGGTAAATACTATGCCATTTTTACTCGTGGTTTAGGAATGATATATGCTAGTGCTCAAGGTGTACGAAAGATGTCTTCAAAATTACGTTTTGTTTTACAGGATTTTTCATATATAAAAATTGATTTTGTAAGAGGAAAAGATTTTTGGCGAATTACAAGTGCTTCTAAAACAAATAAACTTCAAAATTTGTCTAGGCCAGAAATTTTTGGAGTTTTTGTAAATATTTCAAAATTATTGAAACGATTGCTTGCAGGAGAGGATCCAAATGAAATTTTATTTATTGATTTATTAAATGGATTATCTATTTTAGAAAAGTCTAAGGCTAAAGATGAATTACGAAATGTAGAAGCTATTATAGTCTTACGTATTCTTAATAATCTAGGTTATATAGGTGGTAATGAAATATTAAAAGACTTCATTAGATCACCTTTTGAAGAAGACTTAATATTTAAAATTTCTGAAAGTAGGGCTAAAATATTACATCAAATTAATAAAGCGTTAAAGGAGACACATTTATAGAATATGTTATAATTAAAAAATGGAACTTAACGATAAGGATAAGTTAAATAAGATAGAAGATTTAAAAAGTAAACTTTTTAATAAAAATTATAAAGTAAAGATAGAGCATCGAGATAATTTTCCACATTTTCAGAAAAGAGAAGTGATGGATTCTTGGGGAAAAAAGACAAAAGAAGAACAAAATTTTGGAGATGAGATTCTTATGAAAACATCTTTATTTAAAAAGTTTTTTATATTTTCTATAATTTTTTTTGTTTTAGCTATAGGCTATGCTTCTTATATATTTTTTGCTAAAGGCAATACTGTTTCTAATGATAATATTGATATTTCCTTACTTAGTAATGCTTTTACAGCTGGCGGTGAAGAATATCCTCTTTTACTTGAGATAGCTAATAGAAATAATTCTTCACTTGAATTAGTTGATCTTATTGTAGAATATCCAAAAAGTTCTGCTAGTAGTCTTTTAGAAGACAATGATCATATTCGTATATCTCTCGGTACTATTCCTGCTGGTGGAATAAAAAATGAAAATATAAAAATAGTATTATTTGGAGAACAGGGTAGTACTCGTCAAATAAAAATTTCTTTGGAATATAGAGTCGAAGGATCGAATGCTATATTTATAAAAGAAAAATTAAGCGAAGTTTATATTAATTCTACCCCAATAGATTTATTTATTGATGCTCCTACAGAAATAAGTCAAAATCAAGATATTACTCTTAATATAAAAGCGACATTAAATTCTACTAAATCAGTTTCAAAAATGCTTTTGAGGGTTGATTATCCTATTGGTTTTAAATTTATAAAAGCTACCCCTTCTCCATCTTCAGATAATAATACTTGGAATTTAGGAGATCTTTCACCTGGTGTAGAACACAAAGTCACTATTGTTGGTAAAATGTTGGATGTTTTTGATGGTGAAGAAAAAATATTTAGAGCATGGAGTGGCTCTCAATCTGTTGCAGATAAGTCTATAATCGGAGTTATTTTTAATTCTTCTGAACATACTGTTTTAGTAAAGAAATCCTCAATTGAAGCTAAACTTTTGATTAATGGTGTATATCAAAGAGAATACGCAGTAGATACAAAGACACCCATTCAAGGGCAGATACAGTGGATAAATAATTTAGATACAAAAATAAATGATTTAGAGGTTCGTGCAAAGATCTCTGGTAATGCCGTAAATCGTAAAACGATATCTGGAGGACAAGGTTTCTATGATTCTTCACGAGATACAATAATTTGGAATAAAAATTCTGATGATAACTTTATAGAAGTTAATCCTGGTGATACTGGATCTTTGTCTTTTTCTCTTTCTCCACTTTCTTTGTTTTCTGCAGCAGGTGGAATTATAGTTTCTCCTACTATAAATATAGAGGTTTCTGTTACTGGTCGTCAAATGCAAAATGGTTCTGTCGTTATGGAATTAGCTAATTCAGAATCTAAAATTATAAAAATAATTTCTGATGTAGGGCTTTCTACTAAAGGTCTTTACTATTCTGGACATTTTACAAATACTGGACCAATGCCTCCAAAAGTAGAAAAAAAGACAACATATACAATCACTTGGTCTCTTTCTAATACTTCAAATAGTATTTCAAACGTAGAAGTACATTCTACTCTTCCGACATGGATGCAATTTATTGGTCCATTTTATCCAGCGATGGAAGATTTAGTTTATAATGCTAATACAAAAGAAATAGTTTGGAATGTTGGTACTATTCCAAAAGGTGCTGGTATTACTGGTGAAGCGAAAGAAGTTTCTTTTCAAGTAGGACTCGTTCCTTCACTTTCTCAAGTTGGTATGAAACCTATCATTATTAATAATGCTATTTTGACTGGACATGATGATTTTGCTAATGTAGATATAAGAGTGAGTAAGTCAGCATTAGATACACAACTCTTAAATGATTCGGGCTTTTCTTATAATGAAAGTATAGTAGTCGAGTAGTTTAGGAAATAAATATAAAACAATAAAATGAAAGAAAAAAAAGAAGATAATTTAATGGAAAAGATAGTTTCACTTTGTAAAAGAAGAGGTTTTATATTTTCTGGTTCAGAGATATATGGTGGTCTTGGTGGTACTTATGATTATGGACATTTTGGATTAGCTTTGAAAAATAATCTTAAACTATATTGGTGGAAGAAATTTGTAGATAATAGACGTGATATGTATGGTATAGATGCAGCTATTTTAATGCGTCAAGAAGTGTGGCAAAATGCAGGACATGTCGCTAATTTTGTAGATCCAATGGTTGAATGTGAAAAATGTAAAGAAAAGTTTCGAACTGATCAACTTGAAAATAAAAACAAATGTTCTGTGTGTGGTGGTAATCTAATTGAAGCAAAAAAATTTAATATGATGTTCGAGACACGTGTCGGTGCATCAGATGACTCTTCTGCTATTTCATATCTTCGTCCGGAGACAGCACAAGGAATGTTTGTAAATTTTAAAAATACAGTAGACGCTTTTCATCCAAAGTTGCCTTTTGGTATGGCGCAGATAGGTAAAGCTTTTAGAAATGAGATTACTCCTCGTGATTTTATTTTTCGTGTTCGTGAATTTGAACAAATGGAGATAGAATATTTTGTTAGAGCTGAGACTTGGGAAAAATATTTTGAATATTGGAAAGATGAGATGCTTTCATGGATGGAAGAGGTAGGTATCGATATGAGTAAAGTGCATGAGCTGGAAGTAGAAGATGTTGATCGTGCTCATTATTCTAAAAGAACAGTAGATTTTGAATTTGATTATCCTTTTGGTAGAAAAGAACTTTTTGGACTTGCCTATAGGACAGATTTTGATCTTAAGAATCATAAGCTTAATTATATTGATGAAGAAAATACTGATCTGCCTGTCGGTAAGGCAGAGAAAATGATTCCTCATGTTATAGAGCCTACTTTTGGAGTAGATCGGGCTGTTTTGGCATTGCTACTTTCTTCTTATTGTGAGGAAGAAAAAGGAGAAGAAATAAGATCATATTTAAAATTTAAACCTAATATTGCGCCAGTTATTTGTGCAGTTTCACCTCTACTTAAAAATAAAATAGAGCTCATTGAATATGCAAACATTAAAGTATTTGCTCCACTTAAGGCAGAGTTTGGGCGTGTTATGTGGGATGACAATGGCAACATCGGCAAGCGTTATCGTCGTCAAGATGAGATAGGCACACCATTTTGTATTGTTGTGGATTTTGAAACATTAGAAAATGATACTGTCACAGTGCGTGATAGAGACACAGGAGAACAAGAGAGAGTGAAGGTGGAAGATTTAAAAAAATATATACAAGAAAAAATTAGTTAATATGAAATTCACAAAAAAAGTTTTAGATAATGGTTTACGTGTTGTAACAATACCGATGAAGGATAATCCTACGGTGACTGTTTTAGTATTAGTAGAAGCTGGGTCTAAATATGAGACAAAAAAGATAAATGGTATATCTCACTTTTTAGAGCATATGTGTTTTAAGGGGACAGTCAAAAGACCTAAAGCTATAGATATATCTAAAGAATTAGATGCTATTGGTTCCCAATATAATGCTTTTACCGGACAAGAATACACAGGATATTATGCAAAATCTGATTTTAAACATTTTAAAAAAGTTTTTGATGTGGTAACAGATATTTATTTGAATTCTACTTTTCCTGAAGTCGAAATGCATAAAGAAAAGGGAGTAATAATAGAAGAAATAAATATGTATGAAGATATGCCAAATAGGCATGTACAAGATCTTATGATGACGCTTCTATATGGTGATCAGCCAGCAGGATGGAACATAGCAGGTGAAAAGAAAAATATTTTAGATATGAAACGTGATGATTTTATAAAGTATAAAAAAGCACATTATTTACCAGAAGCGACGATTCTTATAGTTTCAGGGAAAATAAATGAAAAAGATGTGATTAGAGAGGTGGATAAAATTTTTAGTAAAATTCCACGTGGTAAAAAAGAAAAGAAATTAAAAGTAAAAGAAATACAGACAAAACCACAAGTATTAATTAAGTTTAAAAAAACAGATCAGACTCATTTTGTTTTGAGCGTGCGTAGTTATGATTTATTTAATAAAAAAAATACTGTTCTTTCTGTTTTAGGTGGGGTTCTTGGAGGTGGAATGAGTTCAAGACTTTTTCAGAAATTACGCGAAGAGATGGGTGTCGGCTATTATGTTCGTGCATATAATGATGCTTTTACTGATCATGGGTTTTTTCAAATTTCAGCTGGTGTAGATAATAAAAGAATAAATGAAGTTATAGATGCAGTACTTTTAGAATGTAAGAAATTAAAAGAGAGTTTAGTTGATGAAGATGAATTAAATAAGACTAAAGAATGTTTGATAGGTAACATGAGGCTTTCTTTAGAATCTAGTGATGATATTGCAAATTTTTATGGTAGTCAGGAGCTTTTAAAGCGTGAGATAAAAAACGCAGAAGAAAAAGCAAATGAAATACGTAATGTCACAACAAAACAAATTAAAGAATTAGCAAATATTATATTTGTTGATAATAAACTTAATTTAGCGCTTATCGGCCCATTTAAGAATGAGTCTAAATTTCTTAAAATACTAAAATTTTAGATGTTTTAAAAGTTGTGTATTTTGTGCTATTATATTTATATGTTAGAGAAAAATAGCATTTCTTCTATTTATATATCTACAGGTACTATAATCAGGTTTTTTTTAGTTGCACTTGGCTTTTTTTTAATTTGGTTTTTGCGTGATGTACTTTTAGTTTTATTGACTGCAATAATATTGGCTTCTTTTGTAGAATCAGCTATACCACATTTTAAAAAATTAAAGATCAATAGAGTTTTTGGAGTTGTTATCATATATGTTTGTTCAATTTCATTTTTAGCTCTTTTGTTTTATCTTTTTGCTCCTCTTTTAATAACAGAAGTTTATAATTTTTCTGTCTTCTTGTCTTCATATATGCCAGATTCTTCTATAGTAAATTATTTTAAAAATGATGCGTTTAGTGGTGCTAAAGATATCATAGGAAATCTTTCTCATAGTTTATCTTTGACGACTCTCTTGTCTTCTTCCAATGCTTTCATTACTAATCTTTCTGGGGGTTTCTTCCAAGTACTTTCTGTTGCTTTTGGAAGTATCTTTAATGTTGTACTTATTGTTCTTATTTCTTTTTATTTATCAATACAAGAAAAAGGAATAGAGAATTTTTTGAGAATTATTTTACCAATAGAACATGAAGAGTATGCTGTAGATTTATGGATACGTTCTCAGAGAAAGATTGCATTATGGATGAAAGGACAGATGCTTCTAGGTGTACTTATTGCTATATTAACTTATCTGATGCTTTCTTTGATGGGTATACAATATGCTCTTCTTTTAGCAATAATTGCTGGAATAATGGAGCTTGTACCATACGGTATATTAATAGCTCTCGTTCCTGCTTTTTCCTTTTCTTATTTATCTGGAGGTCTTGGAAGTGCTTTGATGGTTACTGGAGCTTATACCATTTTACATCAATTTGAAGTTTTTCTTTTTGCTCCTCTTGTAATAAAAAGTGTTGTAGGCCTTTCACCACTTGTCGTGATACTTGCTGCAGTGATAGGTTTTGAGTTGGGTGGATTTTGGGGTTTAGTTCTTGCTATTCCCGTGGCTGTTTTCATTATGGAATTAATGAGTGATCTTGAGAAAAAAAAGATTTCTTCTAGGATAAATAAACAATAACAATGAATCCTGTTAGAAATAATATTATATATGTCTTATTATTTTAATAAATTATTTAAGTTTATTTATGGAAATTTCTAACGGGATGAAAAAAGAAAATTTTTACATTACGACTACATTACCTTATGTAAATGCACCTCTTCATATGGGGCATGCTCTTGAGCTCGTGAGGGCAGATACTATAGCACATTATAAAAAATTAATTGGATATGATGTTTATTTCAATACTGGTACAGATGAACATGGTATCAAAATATATGAAAAAGCTAAAGAAAATAAAATAGCAGTACAAGATTTTGTTGATAAAGGTTTTGAAACTTTTAAAGAACAATTAAAAATGTTTGGAATGAGTAAGGATGTTCATTTTATTCGTACTACAGACAAACACCATGAGATTGCGGCACAAGAATTTTGGAAAATAGTATCTCAAAATGGATATATTTATAAGAAGAATTATGAGACAAAATATTGTATTGGTTGCGAAAGTGAAAAGACAGATTCTGAATTGGAAAATGGTGAATGTTTAGATCATCCTGGTGTAAAAGTTTCTTTAATTAGTGAAGAGAATTATTTTTTCAAATATTCAGCATTTGAAAATAAGCTTTTAGATTTTTATGAAAAGAATCCAAATTTTATAATTCCAGATTTTCGTTTTAATGAAATAAAATCTTTTATTAAAAATGGATTACAAGATTTTTCTATTTCAAGATTAAAATCAAAAATGCCATGGGGGATAGAAGTACCTAATGATGGAGACCATGTCATGTATGTTTGGTTTGATGCATTAACAAATTATATTTCTACTCTTGGTTGGCCAGATAATTTAGAAAATTTTGAAAAATATTGGATAAATGGTAATCCTACGCAATATTGTGGAAAAGACAATACTCGTTTTCAAGGAGCTATGTGGCAAGCTATGCTTATTGCGGCAGGTTTACCAAATTCTCACCAGATAGTTATAAATGGATTTATCACAGGAGATGGTGGTATAAGAATGTCTAAGACTCTTGGAAACGTTGTTGATCCTAGAGATATAGTGAAAGAGTATGGTATTGATGCATTACGTTACTTTCTTTTGAGAGAGGTTAGTAGTTTTGAAGATAGTCCCTTTACTATAGAAAGATTTAAGAATTCGTATAATTCTGGTCTAGCAAATGGTTTAGGGAATCTTGTCTCTCGTATTATGACTATGGCTGTAAATTATAATGTGAAATTATCTGAGGAAGATTTAAAAACAGGATATTATACAAATTCAGTGGAAGATTTAGAGAATTTTGATATTAATAAATTTGTAAATAATATTTGGTTTAATATTAAAAATCTAGATGAATATATACAAAAAGAAGAACCATTTAAAAAAATAAAGATAGATGAAGAAAAAGCGAGAAAAGATATAAATTATTTATTGTTTCACTTGTATGGCATAGCTTCCTTATTAGAACCCATACTTCCAGAGACAAGTCAAAAAATAAAAGATTTAATTAAAGAAAATAAAAAACCAGAACAACCATTGTTTTTGCGAAAAGAATAATAAAATGAGACCAAAATATATAGACATACATGCTCATGTAAATTTTAAAATCTTTGAAGAAGATCATAGTGCTGTCATTCGTAGAGCACTTGATAATGATACTTGGTTTTTTAATGTTGGTACTCAGATAGATACTTCTCGTGAAGCAATTAAATTAGCCCATAGATATGAAGAGGGTGTCTTTGCTGTCATTGGTTTACATCCTATTCATACGAGTGCTTCATATCATGATAAAGATGAATTAGGTGAAGAAGGAGGAGAATTTACTTCACGTGGAGAAATTTTTGATAAAAAAAAATATTTGGAGTTGGCTAAAGATCCAAAAGTTGTAGCTATAGGTGAATGTGGTTTAGATTATTATCATTTATCTGTAGAATCTATAGAAAAACAAAAAAAAGCATTTATTGAACAGATTAAGCTTGCAAACGAAATAGAAAAACCTCTAATGCTTCATATTCGTAATAATCCGCAAGATAAAACTCACAATGCGTATTTTGATACTTGTGAATTATTAAAGAAATTTCCAAAAGTTAGAGGAGTGTCACATTTTTTTGCAGGTAGTGTGGAAGATATGAAGAGATTTGTTAATCAAGGTATTTATATTTCATTTGCTGGTCCTATCACTTATAAACCCAAGCCAGAAATTTGTGATTATGAAGCTGTAATAAGAGAAACTCCACTTGATATGATATTGACAGATACTGATAGCCCTTATGTAGCCCCAGTTCCTTATCGTGGAAAACGTAATGAGCCTGTGTATGTGAGAGAAATTGTTAAAAAAATAGCTTTAATTAAAAATTTACATGAAGTAGATGTAGCAAAAGCTATTATAAAAAATGCAGAAAGACTTTTTGACATTTAAGAATAAAATTGCTATTGTGTATATATCTCACTTGTTCCGGTCTTGAAGTCGGAACACAAAGGTCCATAGTGAGATTTATTAAAAATAATTAATCTAGAGTTATATAAATGAAAAATAATGACGAAGAAGTAGAAGTAAATTCTCGAGTTTATGAGCTTGGTTATCTTTTGATACCTACTATAGGAGAAGAAAATGTGCCAGTAGTTTATGGTAATTTAAAAGAGCTTATTACTAGCTTGGGTGGGGAAATAATCTCAGATGAAATGCCTAAGATGATTTTTCTTGCTTATCAAATGCTTAAAGTTACACAAAATGTACGAAATAGATTTGATACAGCATATTTTGGTTGGGTTAAGTTTGAAATGGGTAGCGACAAGATATTAGAATTAAAGAAAAAAGTTGACTTGGATCCTAATTTCATTAGATTCTTAATACTTAAAACAGTCAAGGAGAATACTATTGCAGCAAAGAGATTTATACATAAAGATTTTAAAAGAAAGACATCTACAAAAAAGGATGGTGAAAATGAAGAAGTTGTGTCTATAAATAAAGAAGAAATAGATAAAGAGATAGAGGCTATGGTTGCGGCATAATTATTAGTTTAACAATTAAAACTATGTATCCCGTTAGAAGCCGCGGTCACAGCTGACAACTGGATATATAAAATATTATAAATACTAATTTAGTGGGGGCGTTTCTTATATAAAAAAATTAAGACCGCGACCTGCTTCTAACGGGATGTATCTAAATAAAGCAATTGTAATAGGAAATTTAACTCGTGATCCAGAGATTCGTTCTCTTCCTTCAGGAATAAAAGTTTGTTCATTCTCTCTTGCGACAAATCGTGTTTGGAAAGATAAAAATGATGCACGTCAAGAATCTACAGATTATCATAATGTTGTAGTATTCGGACGACAAGCAGAGACAGTAGCTCAATATATGAAAAAGGGAAGTTCTATTTTGGTTGAAGGTAGAATGCAGACAAGAAGTTGGGAAGATAAAACAAGTGGAGAAAAAAAATATCGTACAGAAATAGTTGCAGATCGTACACAATTTGGTCCTAAAGGTGGAAATTCTGGAGCATCTATACCAAGTACTGGTTCTCTAAAAGCAGCAGATACAAAAGAAAAAGAAGAAATTGATACTATAGAATATCCTGAGGAAGATATCAATCCAGAAGATATACCGTTCTAAAACAATTATGAATTAATAATTACGAATTATAAATTATGAAACAAGATTATTTTTCAGCAAACAATATAAAACATATAGACTACAAGGATATAGAAATTTTAAGAAAATTTTTAAATCTTAATGGTAAGATTATGAATCATAAACGTACTGGAGTAACAGCTAAGAATCAACGTGCACTATCTAATGCTATTAAGAATGCTAGATTTTTAGGTCTATTACCTTTCGTTGCTAAGTAAATTAAAATATTAAAAAACCCAACGCCTGGCGTTGGGTTTTTTAATTAAATTTATACTCTTTCCACATATAATCCAGTTTCTGTGTTTAGACGTATGACATCTCCTTCTTCTATAAACATTGGAGCACTTATTGTCGTTCCGTTTTCTAGTGTGATTATTTTGTTACCACTTTTAGAAGTATCTCCACGCACAGCAGGTGGAGCTTCTTTTACTTTAAATTCCATTTTTATAGGAAGAGTTATTTTTATTATTTTTTCTTCATCATCATCATCCCAGACTAAGGAAGTGACTAAACCATTTTCTTTAAAGAATTTTCCAGAATCACCAATGAGAGATGAATCTAACTCAAATCTATTTTTAGGATCATCTGGATTACAAAACCAGTATTGACCTTTATTTTGATAAAGAAATTTAACATCTCTTTTTTCTATATCTGCTTCAATTGCCGAATCAGAAACATGAAAAGTAGCTGAGATAGTTTTGCCAGTTATCAAACTTCTTAGTTTTACCTGATTTTGAGGTTTTCTTTGTTGTGTTCGTGCGACGTGTGAATCAATTACTTCACAAGGCTCACCACTATAAATAATTATTTTTTTTTCTTTTATTTCGCTATATTGTAATTGTGACATAAATTTATACTAACAGAATTTTTTATAAAATCAAATTTTCTAATTTCCAATAAGAATAGTTTTTAGAAAGCCTTGTGCAGGAGTTTAGAAAATAAAAATAGTATTCTATTTATTATTTACTTGAACGACGAGCAGTTCGCTAGCGAAGCTTCGCTATATAGATTGCTTTATAAAAATTGATTCTTGTTGGAAATTTTGAATGAATTTTTTAAAAGTATACCAAGTAAGAGTTTTTAATTTAGACTTGCTCTACAAATTTCTTACGAATTTCTTTTAGAATTTGTTCAGCTATTTTTTTATTTTCTTTTAAGAACATACGAGTACTGTCATATCCCACACCCAATTTTATTTTCTCTGTTGCCGTATCTTTTACTGTGGGCAGATAAAAATATGAATTCCCAGTTTTTTCTACAATTTTAAATTTCTCTCCTAATGCTATTATTTCACCCTCTTTAGAAATTCCTTCATTATAAATAATATCAAATTCTGTCTGTTTAAATGGTGCAGCTACTTTATTTTTTACTACTTTTACGCGTGTACGACTCCCTACTATTTCTTCACCTTTTTTAATTTGTGCAATTTTTCTTATATCAAGTCTTACAGAAGTATAGAATTTGAGTGCTTTTCCTCCTGTCGTCGTTTCAGGATTACCAAACATTACCCCTATTTGCATTCTTATTTGATTTATGAAAATAACGACAGTTTTACTTCTAGCTACTATAGCTGTGAGTTTGCGAAGTGCTTGAGACATTAGTCTTGCTTGTTTTCCTACGTGATAAGCTCCCATATCTCCCTCTATTTCATCTTTTGGTGTGAGTGCAGCTACAGAATCTATAACGATGACATCAATTTTCCCAGTTCGTACGAGAGACTCTACTATTTCAAGAGCCTGTTCTCCTGTATCTGGTTGTGAAATTAATAAATTATCAATATTAACTCCAAGTTTCTTAGTATAATCAGGATCCATTGCATGCTCAGCATCTATATAAGCACATACTCCACCGAGCTTTTGTGCTTCAGCTACTATGTGAAGTGAAAGGGTAGTTTTTCCAGAAGATTCTGGTCCAAATATCTCAATGATTCTTCCACGAGGTATTCCTCCGACACCGAGTGCCATATCGAGCCCGATAGAGCCTGTAGGTATTGTATTCACATCTACTTTAGGTGAGTCACCAAGTTTCATAATAGAACCTTCTCCAAATTTAGCTTGTATTGCTCTCACTGTATCATCGATCATAGATATTCCTATTGTCTTATCTTCTTTTTTTGCTTTTTTCTTTTGCATCCCGTTTAGAAGCAGGTTGCGGTCTTATTTTTCAAAAAATAAAACCTTCCCACTAAATTAAATTTAATAATATTTCTCTCACTTCCCATTTTACCGTGACCGCGGCTTCTAACGGGATTGCATAAAAAATTAGGTTTTAGGTATTAGGCTTTGGACGCTAGCTTTTTTTAATTTAGCTAATGCCTAATATCTAGAGCCTAGTGCCTATATTAATATATTAATTTATAATTTTTCTCATCATTATTTCCAAATTCGTCTTTTGCTTTTATGTTTATTATATTATATCCAGAAAGTAAAGCTACAGTTTCATCAAAATTTCCTTTTCTATCTATTGAAATAGGGCGATCATTTAATGTTAGATTGACGGCATTTTTAGCATTTCCTGTTATTTCTATAATATTATTTGCGACCTTTGTCCCATCTATGATATTTACATTTTTTATTTTTACACCAAATATCACATTTTTTGATGTAAAAAAACCAAAAACAATAATAAAAAGTGAAAGAATAAAAATAGAACTTATTTTTATTATTTTTTTACTAGACCAAGTTGTTTCCATTTTCATCATGATTTATCTTTTCTAATATCTCTCTTGGTTTTGCTCCATCACCAGCACTTATTACTCCACGTTCTTCGAGTGTATCCATGAGTCGTGCAGCACGAGCATATCCAAGTTTCAATTTTCTTTGAAGATATGAAGTAGAAGCTTTTCCAGCTTCTATCACGCATTGTCTTGCTTCTTCATACATCTCATCTTCTCCCTCTTCTTTGTTATCTAATGTACTTTCGAAAATACTTTTATCTGCCGAGATAGAGCCTGTCGTCAATGATATTTCATCTGTTAATTCATCTTTATATGTATCTACTAAATATTTTACAACTTTTTTGACTTCTGTTTCTGATATAAATGCACTTTGTAAACGTTCTGGTTGAGCTTCTCCAGAAGAATATAGCATATCACCAGCACCTAAAAGTTTTTCTGCTCCACCTGCATCGAGTATAGTACGTGAATCTATTTGTGAAGACACTTTCAATGCTACACGAGCAGGGATGTTTGCTTTGATGAGTCCAGTAATGATATTTACCTCAGGACGTTGTGTAGATAAGATTAAATGTATTCCTACAGCTCGAGACATTTGTGCTAGACGGACGATTGCGGATTCTAATTCTCTTGGATAAGAACTCATAATATCTGCTAATTCGTCTATTACGATGACTATATAAGGTAGACGATCAGCATCGATTTCTGTTTTGACACCTTCGCTGTCTGTTTTCGTCTTTTTTGGATTCTTGCCAAATACATTGGTGTGATAAGATTCGATATCTCGCACAGATTCTGCTTCGAGTATATCATAACGGCGATCCATTTCTTTTGCAGCCCATTTTAATGCCAATATTGTCTTTTTTGCTTCAGTTATGACTGGTGTGAGTAGGTGTGGAATGTTGTTGTAGAGTGTTAGCTCTACTCGTTTTGGATCTATCAATATGAGTTTCAGGTCATCTGGTCCGTTTCTATATAATAGGGAAGTAATGATGGAATGTATTGTCACAGATTTTCCAGAGCCAGTCGTTCCTGCTACTAATACGTGTGGCATTTTTGCTAAGTTTCCAAACATAGCTTTTCCGGAGATTCCTCGTCCGAGAGCTATTGTGAGAGGTTTTGGAGAATTTTGGAATTTACTATCTGAGAGTAATGTAGCGAGTCCGACTATTGATTTTGATTTATTAGGTATCTCAATACCTACGAGTGATTTGCCAGGGATAGGAGCTTCTATACGAATAGGGTGTGCAGCTAGAGAAAGTGCTAAGTCATTTTGTAGTCCTACTATGCGAGAGAGTTTCACTCCTTCGGCTGGCTTCAATGCATAACGTGTGACGGTGGGTCCGACTGTTATCTCATCCATTTCTACTTCTATGCCGAAGTTTGCAAGTGTGCGTTTGATGATGTTTGCATTTGCTTTTATGTCTCCTGTATTTGGTTTACCTTGATCCTCTTCCAAGAGTGATAGTGGGGGATGGACGTAAGTAGAGATGAGTCCACCTTTTCTTTTTCTGATTGGCATATCTTCCTCTTCTTCATCCTTTTTTATCTCGAGAGCTTTTTTAATTTTCTCTTTTACGCTTTCCTGTTCATTTTCTAGAGGTAAAGATTTCTCTACTTCTTTCATTTCTGTTGCTGTTAATTTATTAGCAGAATCTTCTTGGGTGTCATCTGTAGATTTCTTTCTTGTTATAGAGCTCCATAAATTTTTAAAAGTTGAAATTATATTTAATTTTACATCAAACATCACGAGGATGGATATTAGCAATATCGCACCGAGGAATATCAGACTAGCATATACATCAAAAAGTGATACGAGCGGAGTAGATAATATTCTTCCAAGGAATCCTCCAGCATGTTCGAAAGAGACGATGTCTATCATACCGAGACTAGAAAGTAAAAACATACTTCCACTCAATGCGCGAGTAAGTCCTATATTTGGTGTCTCTGATTTTAAAAATGATGACCCAAGTAATATGAAAAGGATGGGAAGAAGAATATAGCCGACACCGAGTAAATAATTTAGAATTTCATAAAAGAATTGTCCTGCGACTCCAGCTTTATCAAACATCGACATCAAAAGAAATACTGCTAAAACAAAAAAAAGAATTGCCCAAATACTGTGCATCGTTTCTGTTTTTAATTTGCTAACAGAATAAGAATTTTTACTGGAAGTTTCTTTATTGTTTTTCTGTTTATTATTTTTTGCCATATAATATATTTTAGCACGCACTAGGCACTAGGCGCTAGGCTTTAGGCATTAGCTTTTTTAAATTTAGAAATAAAAAAAGATTTTATAAAAAGATTAAAAATATAATTTTATAAAATAAGAAAAAAATGATAATGAATTGATTTATGTTTGCATTTATTTAGCTAATGCCTAAAGCCTAATGCCTAAGGCCTACAGAAAAAAAGCTATTGCTTTTTTTTCTGTCCTATACCCCCACACCTATTTTATTCTAAAGGACTTGCAAATAGGTGTGGGGGTGTATATAATGGACAACATGTTAGGTGAAGATAAAAACCTAAAAGACACCTCAAAGGATTCTGTAAAAGACACCCTTTCTCAGCCTGTTAATTCTATGTCTTTGGTGTCCTCTTGGCAGA
>PFOY01000004.1 GCA_002792755.1 Candidatus Nomurabacteria bacterium CG_4_10_14_0_2_um_filter_30_12 | reverse complement strand
CTTATCGTCTCCAAATAATCCAAGTTGAGTATTCGCGATTGGTGATGGTTTATAGCTTGTGGCGATAAGTCTTTTTAATTTCAAAGCTTTAAAGTTTGAAGCAAAATATTTAAAGAAATTACTTTCAAATGGATCATCGCAATTGCAATAAACAACTTTATTCTTAAATTGCTCTTTATAGTGTTTTAACTCTTTTTCAATATCAACAAGTTGAGTATAAAATTCATCATTTTTTGCTTGGTTAGCTTTATGTAAGTTTTTGTTTGAAGATTTACTTTTCATGTTCTAAATACTCCTTTTATTTTTTCCTTTATATAGCAAAAACGGTTCTTACTATATTTATAACTTGTACGCAATGCTGGGAGATATGGATTCGAACCATAATTCACGGCTTCAAAGGCCGCTGTCCTGCCGTTAGACGATCTCCCAATGTTATATTTATCGATCTCTCAATATCTATTTAACTTCTTTATCTTGCCCCAAAATCTTAATAAGTGCAAGTTCTAAGGGCAATTCAGAGATAAAAGCTCTATCTATATCGTTATATGATTCAAGTAAAATAGATAAAGCTTTTGAGCGTAAAATTCCTTCTTTGTCTTCTTTTACTAAACCTTTCAAAAAAACCAAATCTTCTTCTCCTAAATCCCCCACCATTCCTTGTTCTAATTTTGGTGCATATTTTAAAATCACAGCCATACGAAATTTTTGTATGATAAGTTTAAAATAAAGTTTCATATCTAAATTTTCTTCTGCAGCTTTTTTGATTGTCATTATTCCTTTTTCTAAATCTTTTAAAGCAATTGCAGAGATAAAATCATTTACTAAAATAGTTTTCGGTGCACCTGTAATCTTTTCTACATCTTCTTTATTTATTTTTTTAACTTTTTTACCTTTTGAATCGACAGAGAAATTTAAAACTTTCTGAAGAGTACCTAGTGCATCACGAAAAGATCCATCACCAAGTATTGCTATTAATTCTGCAGTAGCATTATCTAATTCAAAACCTTCTTTTTTAGAAACTTCTAAAATCATATTTTTAGAAACTAAATCAGAAGCTTTTCTAAAAGTAAAAACCTGACAACGAGATATAATAGTTTCAGGAACCTTATGGACTTCTGTAGTAGCTAAAATGAATATTACGTGCTTAGGAGGCTCTTCTAATGTCTTTAACAAAGCTCCCCAGGCATCTTTAGAGAGCATATGAACCTCATCTATAATATAAACTTTATATTTTGAGTCAAATGGTAATACACGTACTCCATCGCGAAGCTCTCTAATGTCTTCAATGCCTCTATTTGAAGCAGCATCTATTTCATAAAGATCATTTTCTGAAACTCCTATTTCTTTAGCAAAAATTCTAGCAACAGATGTTTTTCCAGTACCACGAGTACCAACAAAAAGATAAGCATGAGAGACTTTATTGGTCTCTACTGAACTCTCTAATACCTTCACAATATGGTCTTGCCCTAAAACTTCCTTAAAAGTTTTAGGTCTGTACTTTCTATATAATGCTAAATGTGTATTTTCCATAATATATATTTTCGATACCTGTCCCGTAGTGAGCTTTGCTCTACTACTGGGATAAAGCTAAATCATGCATAGAATAACTATATCAGATTTTTAAAAAATAAAAAGGAATTTAAAAAATTTTAAGAGTCGTGGGTCCCCTGTTATCACGGACTCCCTAGGTAAAGACTCAAAAATTTTTTGAAATTCCTTTTTATTTTCTTTTCAAAAAATCATTAATTATTTTTTCTACTTCTTTAGAATTTTCAGTCTCCATTAATTTTACTCTCAATTCTTTAGCTCCAGGAAAATCATTCACATAAGCTTTAAAATGTTTTTTCATTACAGCAAAATTTTTATGTTTAGGTTTTAAAAGTTCTTTATCAAAAATTTGTGTATGTTCTATAAGAACATTTAACTTTTCTTCAATTGAAGCGATATGTTCACCTTGAAAAACCCATGGATCTCCAAAAACTCCACTTCCTATCATTATCCCATCGCAACCATATTCTTCATATTTTTTTCTAGCATCATTAATATCTGTTACATCACCATTACCAATAAGTAATATTTCTGGATTTATTTTATTTCGTAATTCAACAATCTTCTTCATTAAATCCCAATGCGCTGGAACAAGTGACAACTCTTTGGTTGTACGTAAATGAATTGTCAAAACAGAAATATCTTCTTTTAATAATTCTGGTATCCAATTATCTATATCTTCTTTGTTAAAACCAACTCTAGTCTTAACAGATACAGGAATATGTAATCCTGCAGATTTTATACCTTTATGAGCTGCTTGTATGATCTTTCTTGCAAGTTGTGGAGTTTTTATCAAACCTGACCCAGCTCCTTGAGCAACTACGGATTTATCTGGGCAACCCATATTTATATCTATTCCATCAAAGCCAAGACTAGCAATATAACTACAAGCTTTTTCCATATTTTCTTTATTAGCACCGAAAACCTGAGCCACAATAGGTCTCTCAGCTTCAGAATACTTTAAAATATAAGACAATTTCTTTTTAGCGAGTTTGTTACATAAACCATCAGCTGCTACAAACTCTGTCCAAAAAACAACACTATCTTTATTTTCTCTATTCTTACTATATTTCGCCAATATACGACGAAAAGCAATATCAGTGACATCAGACATTGGTGCTAAACAGAAAAATGGTTTATTAAGTTTTTTCCAAAAATTAGTCATATTTTTTTATATTCTTTCAAAAGGAACAAGAAATCAATCTTTATAAAGCAATCTATCTGGCGAAGCTTCGCCAGCGAACTGCTCGTCGTTCAAGAAAAATATAGTCGGAATACCTACTTATTTTTCTAAACTCCTGTGCAAGGCTTTCTAAAAATTATTTCTTGTTCCTTTTTTTAGTTACTTGAATTTGTAGTATACTTTATTCCCAAACCTTAGGTCAATGTATAAAAGCGAGGAATATTTATTTTTAAAATCTGTTTGAAAAGGTTCTGTCGTTAATACAGATTGTAAATTTTCTATAATTTTTTCAAAATCAGAATCAAGTTTAAAAATTATTTTTGGACCTATTTGTGTGGATGAAGATGAAAGAAATACATTTACATCTTTATTGTCTTCTATAAAAAATGCAACGGGTTTTATTCCAATTTTATTTAATGTTTCTTTTAATGTAATTAATTTTTTAAAATATGACGGAAAAAAATAAGACCCAGAAGGATTTTCTTCATTATTATCAATAATTCCATAAAATTTTAGATATATCCCTTCTGAAAAATATGGTGCTTCATCAAAAATATAACCATCTTCATCTATAAAATAACATTTTTGATTTTGTGATTCAGGTATCAAATCAATACTAGATCCACAATATGTATATAATGCGGTACGTTCTGTCAAAGAAATATCTAATGTTTTTATATTTTTATTATTAATAGAAATATCTTTTATTCTTTTAAATTTACTCATCAATTCAGCATTAATTTTAGATTGAGGATAAATTATAAAATTTGTTTTTGGAAAAAAATAAAAATAATAACCAGTGATATTTTCTTTAACGATATCTTCTATAGCTTTAGTTTCTATCACTTTATTTCCAGTAATTTTTATATTAGAAATATTTAGATTTTTCCACCTAAAAAGAAAAGACAAACCAACTAAAACTAAAATAAAAAATAAAAAAAATATTTTTCTCATTAATATTGTACGTCTTTTCTTTTTAAACCTTAAAAGACGTGGAGAATTTAAAACACTTTTTTGCATTTTATTTACTTTATAACTTTACAAACTTTCTACTTTATAAACTCTTTATTTCCCATATATTTTCTCAAAACTTCAGGAATTTTGACAGAACCATCAATCTGTTGATAGTTCTCAAGTATTGCAATGAGTGTCCTACCTATAGCACAAATAGTAGCATCATTCATATGGACAAGCTCTACTTTTCCATCTATACGTTTAACTTTAGTATTTAATCTTCTTGATTGAAAACTTGTCATTAAATCAGCTGTATGTGTCTCTCTATATGTATTTTGTCCAGGCATCCATGTCTCTATATCTATCTGACGATAATCAGGCTTACCCATATCTCCTGTACAAATCAAAACAACTTGATAAGGAAGTTTTAACATTTGTAAAAAATATTCTTGAATAGCTACTAAAAATTCTTGTTCTTGAATAGAATTCTCTGGTAAACAAAAAGTCTCCATTTCTAATTTCTCAAATTGATGCATCCTAAGAATTCCTTTTGTGTCTTTTCCATAACTCCCTGCTTCTCTTCTAAAAGCTGGAGAATAACCAACATAACGTATTGGCATATCTTTCTCATCAATAATTTGATTCATATGCATAGGCCCAAGAGAATGTTCTGCACTACCCACAAGATACATATCATCAGCGACTAAATGATATTTGTCTTCCTTTGGATCAAGTCTAGCCATTTTTAAATATGTATTTGGTTTTACCATAAATGGAGGGACAACAGGAATAAATGGCTTAGGGTCTATATTAATATTTTTATCTTTTGCAATCTTTTCTAAAATTTCTTTATTTCCCAAAATTTCTAATAAAAAATTAATAAGAGCAAATTGCATTAAAACTAAATCCCCTTTTAAATAAGTAAATCTCGCTCCTGAAACTTCAGCCGCAGTTTGATTGTCTATAATTTTGAGTTTTTCACCTATCTCATAATGTTCCTTTGGTGTAAATTCAAACATAGTTTTCTCACCCCAATTTCTAATTACAACATTTCCAGATTCATCTGGCCCTTCAGGAACATCTGGAGAAGTAACATTTGGAATTAATAACATCATTTTTTGCCATTCTTCCATCGTCACTTTCAATTTCTCTTCTTTTTGCTTAATATCTTCTTTAACAATTCGCATCTCTTCAATCAATTGAATTTTTAGTGCTTGATCTTGGTTGCGAGCAATATCTTGAGATACTTTATTTACTTCACTTCTTAAATCTTCAACTTCTTTTAATTGTTTTATACGTTCATCATCTAATACGAGAAGCTTCTCAATATCAATCTCAACTCGCTTCCTTTTTGCTCCTTCTTGAACGATATCTTTATTATCTCTGATGAATTTTATATCTAACATAATATCTATTATATATTATAAATAGTATAATTACAAAACATACACAAATAATGTCTTTTAGAAAACATTGCACAGGAGTTTAGAAAAATAAGGAGGTATTCCGACTATATTTTTCTTGAACGACGAGCATAACAATTTGCAAGCTTGCAAATATGTCGTGTTTTATAAAAGACATTATTTGTGTATGTTTAAAATATTTTCTTAACTTATTTTTGTATGAAAATTAGAAAACTACTAAAAAAAGAATTCCCTGCTGCATTATTAGAAATTCCACAACCACCAGAAGATTTATGGATTATTGGTGACTTACCTACAGATAAAAATCTAATTTATTTATGTGTTGTGGGCTCTCGTAAGTTTACTTCATATGGAAGAGAAACTTGTGAAAAAATAATCGCAGGTCTGAAAGGATATCCTATAGTTATAGTTTCTGGTTTTGCTATTGGTATAGATACAATCTCTCATAAAAAAGCAATTCAAACAGGTTTAAAGACAATAGTATTTCCTGGTTCAGGTTTAGGAGATGAAGCAATATATCCAAAAACAAATGTGAGACTTATGAGAGAAGTCGTGGAAAGTGGTGGATGTTTAATTTCAGAATTCGAGCCAGATTTTAAAGCTACTCAATGGAGCTTCCCTATGCGAAATAGATTAATGGCAGGAATTTCTAAATCAGTTTTAATAATAGAAGCTGAAGAAAAATCAGGTACACTTATCACAGCAAGACTTGCGACTGAATATAATAGAGATGTACTTGCTGTCCCTGGATCAATATTCTCTTCAAGCTCAAAAGGTACCAATAGATTAATACGACAAGGAGCTACGCCTGTGACTTGTCCAGAAGATGTATTAGAAGCATTAGGATTTGAAAAACCAAAAGATGAAGAAAAACAAGCAAAACTTTTTGCAGATTTATCACCTGAAGAAAAAAAGGTTGTAGATTTACTTCGTGAACCTATCCCAAGAGATGATTTAATAAGAGCAATGAAAATGCCAATTCCAAATGCAAATGCAATTCTCTCAATAATGGAAATAAAAGAATTAATAAAAGAAGAAATGGGAGATATACGATTGGGTTAAATAAAATCTATATTATTTTTAATTTTTTTAAAATATCTTCTCTTAGTAACTTTTGAACAAAAACACAATCATTTATAATTTCATTCAACAAAACATTCATATTGATATTACATAAATTTTCTATTTTGTAACAATTAGGATTTTTATATTCTGGATAACGCTCTGCTTCATTGTTAATATCTGGATAAACACGTTCTTGTGCAAAAGCATATAAACCAAAATAATATTTTTCAACAATCTTCCTTATATCATAATCTAAAATCTTCAACATTGAATTACTAATATGATTGTCTTTTATTTTTAAAATGAGAATATTTAATAATGCTATTAAATCGTGTGATTGTGAATACACCAAATTAATATCAGTTTGCATTGTTAATGCTTTTAAATAAAGTTCTATTCCGTGTTTTAAATTAAAAATTACAGGCAAAAGCATTTCATAATCAGGATTATTAGAAGTAAAACCACATTTTTTATCTATTCTTTGATCTGAATTAAAAATTGAATTAGGAGATTTATAAAAAATTAACATTTCTTTACAAAGAATAATTGACGCAGCTAAATACATATCAGCTCCCATTAACCAATTGTAGTGTTTATCTTTATTTGATTTTTTCATATTTTTTTTCTAACCAACTATCACGAACTTTTTTTAATTCTTCAATAATTGTTTTCCTAAGTTCAAGATTTTTTAACACCCAACTATCAACAATCTTATTAATAGCTTCTTCGTCGTCTATATGTGAATCAAGAAAAAGAATCTCTGTACTTGTCGTAGAATCAGCATTTTTGATATCTCCAACATCATAATAAAATTTTTTAACAATATTTAATGATTCACGAATGGTATTTTTAGGATATGGTAAAAATGATTCTGGAATACCAGTCATAAAGACTTTATCTAGCTTAGAAGCTATTTCCATATATTGATGCCACTCATTAAAAATTTTTTTAGCTTCTTCTATCTTCATATCTTATAATTATAACACTACAATTCTATTTTCCAATTAAAGTTATACACCATAGTATTTAGTTGTATTAAACATTCTGTTATACTTATATTATAAAGTGCCGAAAGGCTTTGAGAAATCTACCTAAAAGATATATTTCGATTTATCCACAGTTTTAAAAAAATATTGCTTTTTTCTTAAAAATTTGATACTATATAAATGTGCCTGTGGGCGAAAGCCCCTTCTCGGCTAAGGATTTCCTAAGCTGAAGACAGGTACATAAAAAAACCCCAGATTTTTGGGATTTTTTTATTTATTCTTCTTCTATACCATCTTTATATAATTTTTGTTTGCTATCAGCCATTACACTCCAAAAAATTATTTTTCCGTCACCAATTTGTTTTAAAACAATAATTATCTTATTTTTCTTATCTTGTAAAATTGCATGAAATCCCCAATATTGGACATTTTTAGTTTTGAAAAAATTATCATTTCCTTTTTTGCCAACCTTTTCAATTCTTGTTCTATACTCTTGAAGGGTTCCTATTTTAGGAATTATTTCTAAAGCTCTTTTTAAAAGACTTAATTTTCTTATTTGAGCACTGATATTTCTAGGCATACGATTAGGTTTAAATTGTAAGTGATTAAACCCATCAGAATTTAAAGTTATCTTTTGTTGAAAATATGGGCAGTAAATTTCATTATTTTTTATATATAAAGTTTTTGCTTTTTCTAAATATTCTTTTAATTTTAAATTTTCATCTACATAAAAATTTGAATTTTCTTTCATTTATTTATTATCTCAAATAACTTAACATTATCCTAATAATTTATTTAAAATTTGCAAAAAAAATATGTTTCGTGTAATACTGTGAATTAGGTACTAGTGACTAGTTGCTAGTGGCTAGTGAAAATTCTAGAAACTAGAAACTAAAACCTAGAACCTAATTCATATGAAATTACTTATTGTTGAGTCACCATCAAAAGCAAAAACAATAGAAAAATATTTAGAAGGCGTATATACAGTGCGTGCTTCTATTGGACATATTCGTGATTTACCAAAATCAAACAAAGATGCTATCGATATAGAAGGTGGATTTATACCTCATTACGAAATTTCAAAAGGAAAAGAAAAAGTTGTTCACGAACTTCAAACATTAGGAGAAAAAGCGACTGAAATTTTATTAGCGACAGACCCTGACCGTGAAGGAGAAGCTATCGCTTGGCATATTGAAGAATTATTAAAAGAAGATAAAAAAATAAAAATAAAACCTAAGCGTGTAGCTTTTTATGAAATAACAAAAGATGCAGTTCTAGAAGCCTTAAAAAGTCCAAGAGATGTAGATATAAATTTAAGAAAAGCTCAAGAAGCAAGGCGCGTATTAGACAGACTAGTTGGATATGATCTTTCAGGTATAATTTGGAAAAAAGTACGCTATGGACTCTCAGCAGGGCGAGTACAATCCCCTGCACTTCGAATAATAATGGAACGCGAAAGAGAAATCCGTGCTTTTATTCCTGAACAATACTGGAAGCTTTTAGGTCTTTTTGAAACAGAAAAAAAGGGAAAGCTTACACTTACTTGCTCAAAAGAGCAAAAAGATCTAGAACTAGTTGAGAAAATATTAAAAGAAGGCAAAGAAAAAGATTGGCAAGTTAAAGATATAAAAGAAACAGAACAAAAAAGAGTTCCACGTGCTCCATTTACAACTTCTACATTACAACAGACTGCAAGCTCTCGTCTTTCATATTCACCTTCGAGGACAATGCAAATAGCACAAAAACTTTATGAAGCTGGTCATATCACGTATATGAGGACAGACAGTACAAATCTATCTACCATCGCTCAAACACAAATCCTTTCTCTTGTTGAAAAAAAATATGGTAAAGAATACGCTCAATCTAGAATTTATAAAACTAAATCCAAAAATGCACAAGAAGCACATGAAGCCATTCGTCCGACTCATATAGAGAATATAGGAGCTGGTACAGATGAGCAACAAAGACTTTATAAATTAATTTGGGAACGTACCGTATCATCCCAAATGACTGACGCAAGATTACTAAAAACAAAAATAAGTGCAAATATTAATGCGGAAGCCTTGCTTTCGCGTACTCGCGGAAGCAAGGCTTCCGCAGACTTTGAATTTCCTGATTTTACTGCTACTGGTTCAAGAATTCTTTTTAGAGGTTGGCTTGAAGTAAACAAAGATAGCACCGGAGAAGATATTGAATTACCAGAAACAAAAAAGGGAGAAAAATTAAAATTACTTAATTTAATAAAAGAAGAGAAATTTACAGAACCACCAAACAGATACAGTGAAGCTGGGCTTATTAAAGAGTTAGAGGCTCGTGATATAGGTAGACCTTCTACTTATGCTTCTATAATGAAAACACTTGAAGACCGTGAATATGTGAGAAAAGAAAATAAAACATTATTCCCTACTGATGTTGGTGAAGTAGTGTCAGACTTTTTGGAAACACATTTTGCAAATTATATTTCTGATACATTTACAGCAGAGATGGAAGATGAGCTAGATGAAATATCTCGTGGAGAACGTAAATATGAAAAGACCTTGAAAGATTTCTATGGACCATTTTTAAAAGAAATAAAAATAAAAGAAAAATTAGAAAAAGCAACAAACTTAGGAGACGCACCAGAAAATATAAAATGTCCAAAATGTAAAGGCAAAATGATCATCAAGCTTTCTCGTGGTGGTAAATTCTATTCTTGTAATAAATATCCAGAATGTGATGGTGCTCTTCGTCTAGATGGAACAGAACTAGAAGGTCCAAAAGAAACAGGAGAAATGTGTCCCGATTGTGGCCTGCCTGCGCAGGCAGGAGAAAAAAAGAAGAAAGTATATGGCGGTAAATTAATAATAAAAGAAAGACGAGATGGAACAGGTACTTTTATTTCTTGTTCACGCTATCCAAAATGTAAATTTATCAAAAAAGATGAGGCAGAAGAAGCAAAAAAAAGGACTGGTATCATTTGTCCTGTATGTAAAAAAGGTGACATAAGTGAACGTAGAGGACGCTTTGGTGTATTTTATTCTTGCTCAAATTATCCTGATTGTAAGTATGCAATAAAAGCAAAACCCACTGGTAAAATATGTAAAAAATGTGATTCATTAATGATGGAAGGTACAAAAACAATTCCTGAAAGATGCAGCAATAAATCTTGTGAAAATCATAATCCACACAAGCTATCAAAACTTAAATAGAATAATGTTATAATACCAACTATGCAAAGTGTTAAAAATATAACAAATCTAATGGTTGGTAGAATAGATGAAAAAGAAAAAGAATTTATAGAAAAAGCCTATAATTTTGCAGATCGTGCGCATGAAGGTCAAAAAAGAATGGATGGAAAACCATATTTTTCTCATGTATATGAAACTGCCAAAATATTAGCTCAACTTGGCATGGATACAGAAACAATAGTTGCTGGCCTACTACATGATGTATTGGAAGATACAAAAATTACAGAAGAAGAAATGAGAAAAGAATTTGGAGATAATATTGTTTTTTTAGTAAATGGAGTCACAAAACTTGGAACTTTAAAATATCATGGACATGAACGACACGTAGAAAGTTTAAGAAAATTCTTTGTAGCTATGACAAATGATTTGCGAGTAGTCATTATAAAATTTGCAGATAGACTTCACAATTTACGTACATTACAGTTTATAAGAGAAGATAAAAGATACAGAATAGCAATGGAGTCAATAGAAGTTTATGCTCCACTTGCAAATCGTCTTGGAATGGGTAAATTTAAAGGTGAATTAGAAGATGCTGCATTCCCTTTTGCATATCCAAAAGAATATGCTGATGTAGAAGAAATAATGAAAGAAGAAAAAAATTTATATCAAAAATATCTAGCTGAAGTACATGGGGAATTAAAAAAAGAATTACATAAAAATAAAGTTAATGTTATTGAGATCGATTATCGAATGAAACATAAATACAGTCTTTGGAAGAAACTCTTAAAACGTGATATGGATATAACAAAGATAAATGACATAGTAGCACTTCGCATCGTCGTAGAAAGTATAGAAGAATGTTATAGAATTCTAGGAATAATTCATTCTATTTGGAAACCATTACCAGGCAGAATAAAAGATTATATTGCTATCCCTAAACCAAATGGTTATCGTTCTATTCATACGACTATTTTTACAGGTTCAGGTGGAACTGCCGAAATTCAAATAAGAACAAAAGAAATGCATGAAGAAGCCGAATATGGTATCGCTGCCCATTTTTCTTATAAAGAAAAAAACTATAAAAAAAATTATGATAATAAGACTAAATTTAAATGGATAGAAGAATTAAAAGATTTTAATTATGATTTACATAATCCTTTAAAATATTTAGAACATCTAAAAACAGACTTTTTTAATGATCGTATTTTTATATTCACACCAAAAGGTGATGTCATCGATCTACCAGAAGATGCTAGTCCTATTGATTTTGCTTATGCGATACATTCAGATGTAGGTGATCATATATCTGGTGTGAAAGTAAACAATAAAATAGCTCCAATACTCTCAATTTTAAAAAATGGAGATATAATAGAAATAATAACTAAAAAAGATTCACACCCATCTTCAAAATGGCTTAAATATTCAAAGACAAATGTAGCAAAAAAGAACATAAGATCATACTTAGAAAAAAATAGTTTACTCTCTAAACTAAAATCTTTTGGACGTAGTTAATTTAAAACTTTTAAGAATCTCTATACACTAAAATTAGAAATATCATAAAGATTATCGTTATTTTCTTCCTCTTTTATTTCATCTTTTGTTCTATTATCAATAGGTGATTTAATCTCAGAAATATTAAGAGGTAAATTAGATAAATTAGATAAATTAGATAAATTATTAGATTCATCTATTTTTTTATTATTTTCACTTATATAATTATCAAGCATTTCTCCATGTTTTTTATCAGTAACTCCCTTATTTATAGAATCTAAAATAGTACGTAAATCTTGAACAGAAAAGAAATCAATCTTTATTTGACCACCTAATTCACGTCTATCTATATGCACACGCGTACCTAATTTATCTTGAAATTCTCCTTCGAGTTCTGTTATCTCTGGATCTGGAGCATATTCTTTTTTACGGACACGATCGGTGGCTATTTTTCTAGCTAAACTTTCTGCTTCTCGTACTGTTATTTTTCTATATACAATTTCTTTAAATAAAACCATTTGCTCTTCAGGGTGATC
The DNA here is from genome assembly GCA_002792755.1 of Candidatus Nomurabacteria bacterium CG_4_10_14_0_2_um_filter_30_12. GTDB lineage: Bacteria > Patescibacteriota > Minisyncoccia > Phycocordibacterales > UBA9973 > UBA9973. Next base: position 4,073 of record PFOY01000004.1, on the reverse strand, counting down.
TATAAGCATAAGTATTGGCCTTGTATGTCCTTCACTTAATTTACCTTCTGACAATGCATTTAAAACTTCTTCTGGTAAAGATAAAATACGCAAAGTATTTGAAACATATTCTCTACTTCTACCCATTTTTTTTGCTATTTCTGCATGTGTAAATTTAAATTCAGTTGAAAGACGAGAAAATGCTCGAGCACGATCAACAACATTAAGATCTTCACGTTGTAGATTCTCAATAATAGCAAGCTCCAACTTCATCATTGAAGTATCACCTTCACGTATTATCACAGGCACTTGAAACACACGAGCGAGTATAGCAGCTCGGAGTCTACGCTCTCCTGCTATAAGTTCATATTCTGTAGAAAGTCCACCATCTTCTTTTTCTATCTCCACACGAGAGACAGTCAATGGTTGAAGCACTCCATATTGCTTTATAGATTCAGCCAAATTCTGTAAACGTACTTCGTCAAAGTCTCGTCGTGGTTGATATGGATTTGGTTTGATTTTATCTGTATCAATCCAAAAAATTGAGTTGGAATATAAAGTGGACATTCCTGTATTTTAACATATTTTTATAAAATAAAAAATTATACAAAATAAGAATTATGTTTATAACAAGTGTAAAAAGTAAAAATATTTTTTACTAAAATAATGAGTTTGATTTTTATTGAAAATTCAAGTAATATTTATTAAGTAGCCGGGGTGGCGAAATTGGTAACCGCAATTGACTCAAAATCAATCGGGGGCAACCCCTTGGGAGTTCGAGTCTCCCCCCCGGCACAAATATTATGAAAGAAAATAAAAAAAAAGAAAATACAATTATTGATTTTCAAGTGAATGGTGGAAGAAAACTTAGCGGAATCATAAAAACAAATTTCTCTAAAAATGGTTCTGTTGGGCTACTTTGTGCTTCCATTTTAAATAAAGGAATAACCACATTGCACGGTATCGCTCGCATTGAAGAAGTAAATAGGGTAATTGAAATATTAGAAAGTATTGGAGTAAAAATCAAATGGCAAGATCAAAATACAATAACGATCACTCCACCTATAAAATTTAATTTAAATAATATAAACGTTGAGTCAGCAATCAAAACTCGTTCTATCGTGATGTTGATAGGACCACTCATTCATTATCTTTCTTCTTTTTCCATACCACATGCACAAGGTTGTAATCTAGGAAAACGTACCATTACAGCTCATACTTATGCATTTGAAAAATTTGGAACAAAAATAAAAACTACAGCAGAAAATTATCAAATAAATAGTAAAAAATTAAAACATTCAGAAATAGTAATGTATGAATCAGGAGACACTGCTTGTGAGAATATATTGACTGCAGCTGCACTTATTCCTGGAACGACTATCATACATTTTGCAAGTGCAAATTATATGGTACAAGAAATATGTTTCTTTTTAGAAACTCTTGGAGTAAAAATAGAAGGCATAGGCACTTCTACATTGATAGTTCATGGAATAAAAGAAATAAATAAAAATATTGAATATTGGAATAGTGAAGACCCAATAGAATCTATGATGTTTATATCTGCTTGTATCGTCACTGACTCTAGACTCACCATCACACGCTGCCCTATCGATTTTCTTTCTTTAGAACTTGAAAAGTTAAAAAGAATGAATCTAAAATTTAGAATATTAAAAAAATATTATTCTTATAATGGACGTACTAAACTTGTTGATATTGAAATTTTCTCAAGTAAATTAAAAGCATTACAAGATAAAATACATGCCAATCCATATCCAGGAATAAATATAGATAATTTACCATTCTTTGTGCCTATCGCAATTCGTGCCAAAGGACAAACGATGATTCATGATTGGGTTTATGAAAACCGCGCAATATATTTTACAGAATTAAATCGTTTAGGAGCGAATATTACTCTTGCTGATCCACATAGAGTCTATATACAAGGTGGAACTCCACTCAAAGCTGCACAAGTCGTCTGTCCACCTGCATTACGCCCATCAATGGTAATACTCATTTCTATGCTCGCAGCTCCAGGTACTTCCATTTTACGTAATGTGTATATGATAAACCGTGGCTATGAAGAAATAGCTAAACGTTTAAATTCTATCGGAGCAGATATTAAAATTTTAAAATAAAAAATAATTTATTTTTTTTCCCATAAAGTTGGATATTCTCTATCAGAATTTAAAATCTTAAAATATTTTTCTAAATCTTTATTATTTGGAGGAGTAGCATCATAAACAGACAAAATTCCTTTTGTTTTTAAAACACGAGCTATTTCTTTTAATAAATACGAATGATAATTAGGATAAAGTTTTTTATCAAATATTCCACGGCCGTGAACAATACTAAAACTTTCATCTACAAAAGGCATTTTATTTGCATTCGCCACAATTTGATTTGCTCCAGAATTGAGTTCTAAATTTTTAATATCTAAACTTACACAATTAATTCCTTCTGAATTAAGATTTTTAGAAAATTCACCTACACCTCCTCCTATATCTAAGACAGTAGGATTTTGTAATATATCATTTCTTCCTACTTCTTCTATAGAATGAGTGATATAACGCCAAATTGCTTGAGCTGTTTCTTTATCTTCAGTTAAATTTTGATAAGTACTTAACATTTCTTTCATAAATATATTATATTCTTTTATTTATGATATGCTAACTTTATGAAACCAAAAATTGTTGTAATATTAGGCCCGACAGCTACTGGAAAGAGTAATTTGGCTGTGCAAGTTACCAAAAAGATAAATGGAGAGATCATTTCCGCTGATTCTAGGCAAGTTTATAAAGGACTTGATATTGGGACTGGGAAAATTACTCAAAAAGAAATGAAAGGAATTCCTCATCATTTACTTGATGTTGCTAGTCCTAAAAGAAAATTCACAGTAGTTGAATATCAAAAAAAAGCGATATACGCTATAGCTGATATTGTAAAAAGAGGTAAAATTCCTATCATATGCGGTGGTACTGGATTTTATATTGATGCAATTATAAAAGGAACAATTTTTCCAAAAGTTTCACCAAATTTAAAATTGAGAAAAATTTTAAAAAAAAAGAAAATTGAAGAACTTTTCAAAATATTAATAAAATTAGATAAAAGACGTGCAAAAAATATAAAAGATAAAAATGAATTAAATAATAAAGTAAGATTAATAAGAGCAATAGAAATAGCAAAAGCTCTTGGTAAAGTTCCTAAAATTACGGAGGAATTGCCTCCGTATAAGTTTATAAAAATTGGTTTATATTTACCTCCAGATATTTTAAAAAAGAAAATAGAAAAAAGAGTCAAAAAAATGTTTGCAGATGGTTTACTTAATGAAATAAAAAAACTCAAAAAATCTGGAATATCAGAAAAAAGACTAAAAGAATTTGGTTTTGAGTATGATTCCCCTACTTATGAAAAAGTTGTCAGAGAAACAATAAAATACACCAAACGCCAAATGACGTGGTTTAAGCGTGATAAAGAGATTAAATGGTTTAATGTAACTAAAAAGAAGATTAATTTAGAAAAATTAATATAAGGTTGCTTTTTAAGCTATTTTATATTATTCTATATATATGTCACAAGAAAGACTTATAAAACTTGCATGCACTACCTGTAAACGTATAAATTACTGGTCTAGTAAAAATAAAAAACTCGTCACTAAAAAGATTGAGCTCAAAAAGTATTGCAAATGGTGCAAAAAACAAGTTAAGCATAAAGAGATTAAGAAATAGATTTTCTATGCTTTTCTGTTATACTAAAGACGACCTTGATTGGTTGTTTTTTGATAATTTGATTCTTATTGGGCGATTAGTTTAGTGGTAGAACGAAGGTCTCCAAAACCTTTGGCGGGAGTTCGATTCTCTCATCGCCCGCTCTTTTATTTAACCGTAGTTTTTAGTTTAGATTCTCTTTCAAATCGTTCTATTGCGAGCTCTATTAATCTATCTAGAAGTTTTGAGAGAGGTATTCCACTTGCTTCCCATAATTTCGGATACATACTAATAGCTGTAAATCCTGGAATTGTATTTATTTCATTCACTATCACTTCCCCATTTTTTTTAACAAAAAAATCTACCCTTCCCATTCCTTCACAATTTAAT
>PFOY01000039.1 GCA_002792755.1 Candidatus Nomurabacteria bacterium CG_4_10_14_0_2_um_filter_30_12 | reverse complement strand
ATTACCTAGAACACTATCTTATGGGAGCTTCGATCATGTTTGGCTTTGGCCTTTTATGTCTAGTACCCACTTAGCTTTAAGCTATGGTAATGCATCGGAAATAACCCTAAGAAAAATTCTCCACATAGTGCGGAGATTTTTTCTTAAAAACGTATACTATAGTAGTTGAAAGTTATAAAGTTCATAAAGTTATTAAGAAAATACTTTAAAAACTTTTTTATAAATCTTAAAAACTAAATTTATGGATTTCAAAAGACTTTTAATACGATTGGTTTCACTTATATTTTTTATTTTTTTGTTAAATTATTTAGCGATGAAATTTTATTGGTATTCATCAATATGGTATCTTGATATGCCTATGCATTTTTTAGGTGGAGTTTGGCTTGGTTTGATTTTTATCTGGTTTTTTAAATTAAATGAGATTAGGATTAAAGTAATTTTAAAGATTATTCTTTGTGTTTTATTGGTAGGTATTTTATGGGAATTTTTTGAGAATATCGTTAATAGTTATACTACTCAAAATATTTTTAATGTTTTGGATACTATATCTGATATTTTATTTGATTTATCTGGTGGGTTATTTTCTATTTTCTATTTTCTTAGATATATTATGTATATTGAGAAAAATACTATATAATTAAGTAATGTCAGGTATTACTAAAATAACATTTTGTGGAGGGACAGGCTCTGTTACTGGAGCGAATTTTCTTTTTGAGATTGATGGTAAGAAAATTTTAATTGATTGTGGACTTACTCAAGGATCAGAGCTAGCTGATGAAATAAATTGGTCACCATTTTTATATGATCCAAAAGAGATAGATATTCTTTTTATAACTCATTCTCACATAGACCACATAGGGAGAATTCCAAAACTAATTGAGGAAGGTTTTCGTGGAAAAATATATTCTACTAGACCTACTCGTGCATTGACTTTGCCGATGCTGGAAGATACTGCTGGTATTTTATCTAAAAATAGAGAATTTGATTTAAGTAAAATGTATTCTGAGGAAAATATAAAAATAGTATTTTCTCAATGGATATCTTTTGAATATCATGAAAAGATAAATATTACTCCAAACCTAGAAGTTTCTTTTAAAGACGCTGGACATATTTTGGGTTCAGCTATGATTGAATTTATTTATAATGGAAAGAAGATTGTTTTTACTGGAGATTTAGGTAATTCTCCATCACCATTATTGCCAAATACTGAGAAGATTACTGACGCAGATTATTTAATAATGGAAAGTGTTTATGGAGATAGGAATCATGAAACTAGAAATGACAGAAAAAAACTTCTAGAAAAAGTTATTGAAGATAATTATAAAAGGAAAGGAACCTTAATAATACCTACATTTTCTCTCGAACGTTCACAGGAGCTTTTATTTGAGCTTAATGATTTAGTTGAAAATAGTCGCATACCGATAATGCCTATTTTTTTTGATTCTCCGCTTGCTATTCGTTTGACTGAAATTTTTAAACAATTTAAAGATTATTTTAATGATGTAGCTAAAAAAGCTTTATCAGAAGATAAATATTTATTTGATTTTCCAGGACTTCATTCTACATTACGTTCTGAAGAATCAAAAATGATAAATGAAGCACCAAATCCAAAAATAATTATTGCTGGGTCTGGTATGTCTTCTGGTGGACGTATCATACATCATGAAAAACATTTTTTACCTGATACTAAAAATACTATTTTACTTACTGGATATCAGGCGACTCATACACTTGGCCGTTTAATAGAAGAAGGTGTAAAAAATATACGTATAGGTGGAGAAGAGGTGAATGTGAAGGCTCACGTTGAAGTTATTTTAGGATATTCTGGACATAAAGATAGTGATGGTTTGTTTAATTTTGTAAAAAATATGCAAGACAGTGTTAAGAAAGTTTTTGTAGTTATGGGTGAACCGAAATCTTCAATGTTTTTAGTTCAGAGGATTAGGGATAATCTTGCTTTAGATGCATCTGCACCTACACAAGGAGATAGCGTTTTACTTTCTCTTTGATTAAAATATTAAGATTTTATATTAATTAATAATACTTAAACATTAAACAAATAAAAAGTAAACTTGTTTGTGCTCCTAGCTTGTTGTTATAATTAAATTATGGAAGTTAATTTATCAAATCCTTACAATAAACATGGACATAGTCAAATAAAAATATGTGTCTCTGGTGCAGCTGATACTAGTTTTTCTGGTCCAGGTACATTAGATAAAGCAAAAGAACTTGGGCAAGAGATTGCTCGGCAAGGTGCAATTATTGTGACTGGTGCGACTACTGGTTTCCCGTTTTGGGCAGCTATGGGTGCAAAAGAAGAGAATGGAATATCAATTGGTTTTTCTCCTGCAGCTTCTGAGAAAGAGCATGTAGAAGTATATAAACTTCCTCTTGATTATATGGATTTGATTATTTATACAGGTTTTGGTTATCCGGGACGTGATCTTATTCTTACTCGTTCTTCTGATGCTGTTGTTTTTGGCTGTGGGCGCATAGGTACTATACATGAATTTACTGTTGCTTTTGAAGATGATAAACCTATAGGTATCTTAAGAGGACCATGGGAAATGAGTGGAGAGTTAGAAGATATAATTGCAAAAGGTCATCGTCCTAATGATAAAGTTATTTTTGGTGATGATCCTAAAAAGCTTATAGAAAATTTGATAATTCTTACTAAAAAATATAAAATAAACGAAAATAAATAACTTCTTCTGACCTCTCCTTGTTAGGGGGAACAAAACAGAAACCACCTAACAAGGGGGATTATAGGGAGTTGTATTTATTTTATATTTTCTAAAACTCTAGCAAATACTAATGGTTGATTTTCTGCTAAGTCAGATAATATCTTTCTATCTAATAAAACTTTTTTCTTTTTTAATGCTCCTATAAGTTTTGAATAAGACATTCCAAGAGGACGTGCGCCGGCATTTATTTTGATATTCCAAAGTTTCCTATTGTGTGATTTTTTATCTTTTCTGTGTGCAAAAGAATAATTTCCAGCATGAAGAAGAGCTTCTTTTGCTTGTTTTTCTTTTGTGCTTCTTCCATGTCTAAAACTTTTTGTTTGTTTTAATACACTTCTTCTTCTTTTTAACGCATGTACTCCTTTTTTTACTCTTGTCATAAATAGTTTTAACTAAATGGTAATAAGTGACTTTTTGGTTTATTTTTTATTAAAAAACTCTGGCCCTTTTTACCAGCTAGTTGTGTATTTCTTGATTGTTTAGCATTAAAATGGTTAAAACCTGGTTTATTAGCTATAACCTTACCATTTTTTGTAAGTTTTAATCTCTTTGAATATGATTTATTTGTTTTCATTCCTTTCATCCCGTTTAGAAGTTTTACTAATTTTACTTAGTTATTAAATATTATTAGGTGACTTTAATTAATTTTTGATAATCTTTTCCCGAAAGTAAAATTCTAACGGGATTTATATATTTTTCTATTTTGATTTTTCTATTGTTATAAATAATCCTTTTGGATTTCTTTTATAGGAATCTGCTATTTTATAATCTTCTGTAATCAAATGAAGTACTCTATCTAATCTTTCTTTAAGGAATTTTTCATCCATATATTTTGTACGTCCAGCAAGGAAAAGTTCAACTTTAATTCTATGTCCTTCTTTTAACCATTTTGATGCAGCTTTGGCTTTAAGCCCTAGGTCGTGATCGCCAGTGCCTATTTTTATTTGAATTGATTTGGTTTCAGTTGGTTTTGATCCAGCTCTAGCTTTTTTTAATTTCTTACTTAACTCATATTGATATTTTCCAAAATTCATTATCTTAGCGATTGGTGGGAGAGCATTAGGAGATACTTCTATTAGATCTAAACCTTTACTTTGGGCTAGTTCTAGTGCATATTTTATACTTAAAACACCTAGATTTTGACCTTCACTGTCTAAAAGACGAAGTTCTTTTGCTCGTATTTGGTTGTTTATTCTTTCTCGCAATTGGATATATATTAATACTTTAAACTAAGAAGAGTTTAACTTATTTATCGTTTAAAGTCAACTTTGCTTCATTAAATAAAGCTTCTATTGTATCTTTATCCTTAGCTTCACCAAATAGCCTTATAATAGGTTCTGTATTTGATGGCCTAAGGTGAAGCCAAGAGTTATTAGCTAAATCAAGACGTAAGCCATCTTGTTCATCTATTTTGGCATTATTAAAGTGAGTTTTTAATTTTTTATATATATCATTTAAATCTTTTCCTATTATTGGCCATTTGTCTTTTTTAATAAAATATTTTGGTAATGTCGCAATACATTCATTCACTGTTTGTTTTCTTTCTGCAAGAAGTTCAAGAATAAGAGATAGGCCTGTAAAACTATCACGTACTGTATTTATGGTAGGGTATATTACTCCACCATTTCCTTCACCTCCAATAATTGCATTACGAGAAATTATTTTTTCAACAACATATCCTTCACCAATTTTTGAACGAAAACATTCACTACCATATTTTTTTGCAATGTCAGCACTCATTTGAGATGTTGATAAATTTATTACTATTGGCTTGCCGTGATTTTTAGATAATATATTTTCTACACCAAACACTACTGAATATTCTTCTGAAATAATTTCTCCATTTTCATTTACTATTACGAGCCTGTCTGCATCAGGATCGTGAACAAAACCAAGGTCAGCTTTTGATTCTTTGACTAGATTTTCTATGTCACTTAAATTTTCCTTTAGTGGTTCTGGTCTATGTCTGAATTTTCCATTTGGAATATTATTTAATGGTATCAATTCTACTCCAAGTTTTTTAAAGAGATAAGGATCCATTACACAAGCAGAAGCATTTATCATATCTACGGCTATCTTAAATTTTCTGGCACGGATTGCTTTTACATTTACATTAGCTAAAATTTGATCTGCATGTTCTTTTGTGAAATTAGGAACGTAAGTTGGAGGAAACTTCAGCATGCTATTTTTGTCACCACTAAAATTTTTTGCTGAAAATTTTCTCTGTTCGTCGCCGCCCTCCCTACCAAGGGTTTCCAAAACAGCATTGCTAAAGTTTCCTCCAGCATTTTCTTCCGCGTATTTTTTTATTTTTTCAACTTCCTCTTTTATGGTAAAAAATGCTTTATTGTTAACAAATTTTAAACCATTATATTCTATTGGATTATGAGATGCGGTAATAATAATAGCACCATCATATTTATGTTTGCGTACGGAAAATAAAACTGTTGGTGTAGGCATTATATCTCCATCAACAAAATTAATATCAAGATTTTTTAATTCTCTTATTATTATTTCTCGTATTTTGGGACCACTTTCACGTCCATCTCTACCAATTAAGATAGTTGGATTTTCTTTTTTTGATTCTTCTTTTGTAAAATAAACAAAAGCTTTAGTATATTTTGATACTATTTCGTCATTTAAACTTTCCCCCCAAATTCCTCTATATCCAGAAACATTTAATTCAGGCTTTAATGGCATGTTTGTATTTTAACATAAAAAACTTTTTATAAAAAAGGGTCGGTCAACACTACTATATTTTAGCGAAAGTCGGCTCTTTTAAGTTATATATGCTAAAATTAAAATATGGTTCATTATGCTGAAAACAGAAAAGCGAAATTTGATTATGAAATTTTAGAAAAGTACGAAGCAGGTATTGAGCTTTTGGGTATTGAAGTCAAGTCTATAAGAAGTGGTAGAATGTCTCTTGAGGGTACCTTCGTTATTGTGAGAGGAGGAGAGATATTTTTAATTAATTCTAATATTCCACCTTTTCAGGTAAATAATACAGAAAAAGATTATGATCCACTTAGAAATAAGAAACTTTTACTTACAAAAAAAGAGATAGCCACTCTTTCTGGCAGTGAGAAGAATAAGAGTTTGACAATAATACCAATTTCAGTGTATAATAAGGGTAGAAAAATTAAAGTAGAAATTGCTTTAGTTAAAGGGAAGAAAAAATATGATAAACGTGAGATGCTAAAGAAACGTGATACAGATCGGGAGATTAGACGCGAATACAAAGAACGTTGAAAATAAAATATGGGGATGCAAGGCATAGACAGTAGGTCTACTTGTAAAAATGCATGTCGAGAATGGACGTAATCTCGTTAAAATTCGTTCAAATGTTAATTGCAAAATTGACTTCTAAAGTAAAAGCAGCAGTCTCTCCATACTTCGGTATGAATGACTTTGCTTTTGCTCGAGTTTCCGCTTTAGCGTAAGCTCGTGTCTTTCTTATAGATTTCTGATATATAAGAGTAGGCATAATATTATCGGAATAGGGGAAAGTGGGTCTCGACTTTTTTAGAAAACTAAAGAGAATCGATTGAAAAATATTTTGTTCGTTTAAGAATTTTTTGATTTAAAATAAAAAACGTACCACACATGTAGATTTTTTTACAAAAACCTTCTGCACGGGGATTCGATTTCCCCCATCTCCACTGCTTCGTATTCTATTACTTATTTGGTTTTGTAGAGTAAGCATAAATATAAAAATATAAAGATTTCATATGGATATTTGATTTTATTCTTTATTTATGATAGTCTTTATATAAATTTAGTTTTTTATAATAAAAAGAAAAAAGGAAAAATCCAATGAAAAATGTTAAAACACTATTGATAGATAGTGATGAGCATTCTAGGTATTTTTTGTCTTATGCCCTTAAGAAAAGTGGTATTGAGTATTTGGTTGTTTTAGAAAATGGATTTAATGTACTTGAAAAAGTTAAAAATCAACAATTTGATCTAATTCTAACTGAATTAATGGTATCTGGAATAGGTGGTTTTGAATTGATAAAAAAAATTCGTTCATTATCATCTTATAAAGATGTGCCTATTATTGTGGTTACAACTCTTGTGATAAACAATCATATACAAAAGTGTTTTGAACTTGGAGCAACAGATTTTATAGCAAAGCCTTTTAATCTTAAAGATTTTATTGAAAAGATAAAATTTTATAGTAACCATTCTTAAATCGATATAATATTTTATTTTATCGATTTTTATTTTTGCATTTTTTGTGCTATTATCTCCATATGGATTTTAATTTTTTAAATCAAAAGAATAAAGATATAAAGAAGAATAAAGGAAAAAAGAGTAAAGAAGTACCTAAATTTTCAGGTAGTATGTTTGGAGCTATTTTGATTTTTATGATTATTACAGCTCTTTATTTAGTGATATCTGGATCTCCTGAAAGTACAACAGAAGTTTTTATTTCAGATTTGGCTAAAAATGTCACAGCAGGGGAAGTTAAGAGTATTTTAGTTGAAGGGGAAAAATTAACCGTCACATATAAAGATAATACGGTAAAAGTTTCTAAAAAAGAAATAGAATCTTCTCTTTCTCAGACTCTTTTTAATTATGGAGTTAAGCCTGAAGCTTTATCTGCAACTAGTATAGAAGTTAAAAATGAAAGTGGTTTCTGGTATTGGATTGTGAATATATTACCATTTCTTCTCCCAATTATTTTTATAATATTTTTCTTTTGGTATCTTTCACGTCAGGTAAAGGGTGCAGGTATGCAAGCATTTTCCTTTGGACAATCCAAAGCTCGCATTACTGATCCGAATGATAAGAACAATAAAGTGACTTTTAAAGATGTTGCTGGATGTAAAGAAGCAAAGGAAGAATTAAAAGAAATTGTTGATTTCTTAAAGAATCCTAAAAAGTTTTTAGATATTGGAGCAAGAATTCCAAAAGGAGTTATTTTGACTGGAGCTCCAGGTACCGGTAAAACATTACTAGCACGTGCTGTAGCAGGGGAAGCAGGTGTACCTTTCTTTCATCTTTCAGGTTCTGAGTTTGTGGAAATGTTTGTTGGTGTTGGTGCTTCTCGTGTTCGTGATTTATTTAAAATGGCAAAAAAGGCTGCGCCAGCTATTATATTTATGGATGAAATAGATGCTATAGGACGTACTCGTGGAGGTGGTTTTGGAGGAGGAAATGATGAACGTGAACAGACATTAAATCAGATTTTAGTTGAAATGGATGGTTTTGAACCTAATGAGAAGGTGATAGTTATGGCTGCAACAAATAGACCAGATGTACTTGATCCTGCACTCATTCGTCCGGGACGATTTGATAGAAAGGTTATGCTTGATTTACCAGATCGTATTGATCGTGAAGAGATTCTTAATATTCATGCATTATTAAAACCGCTAGCAGAAGATATTAATTTGAAATTGATTGCAGAGAGAACTCCTGGATTTTCAGGTGCAGATTTATATTCTTTAATGAATGAAGGAGCAATACTTGCAGCACGCGAGAATCGTAAAAAAGTTTTTCAATTTGATTTGATTCGTGCTATTGAAAAAGTAATGTTGGGACCTGAAAGAAAAAGTCATTTGCTTTCTAAAAAAGAAAAAGAAATTACAGCATATCATGAAGCAGGGCATGCTCTAGTTGCTTCTGTGTTGCCTAATGCTGATCCAGTACATAAAGTATCTATTATTGCTCGAGGAAATGCTGGGGGATATACTTTGAAGTTACCTCTTGAGGAAAGGAGACTTCAGTCTAAGAAAGAATTTATTGATGACATTGCCATGTCTCTCGGTGGATATGTTGCTGAAAAAATGATCTTTGGTGATATTACTACAGGTCCTTCAAGTGATTTACAGGTGGCTACGAATCTTGCTCGTGCTATGGTGACGAGATGGGGAATGTCAGACATCATTGGTCCTGTGACATTTGGTAATGATGGTGGTAAATTAAATTGGGGAGAGAGAAGTGAAGATGCATATTCAGAAACGATTTCTACTAAAATTGACGCTGAAGTTTCAAGAATTATAAATGATGGTATTCTTTCAGCTGAAAAAGTTTTAAATGAAAATAGAAAAGCTCTCGTAGCTATAGCCAATAAACTTATTGAAGTTGAGACATTAGAGCAAGAAGAATATAACAAGATAATAATTGCTAATGGAATAATACCAAAAAAGATAGAAGTAGAAGGAAAGGTTGTTTAATTGGTAATAATTTTGTAATATGAAAAATAACCACAATCCGCACTTAGCTCAGTTGGTAGAGCAATCCGCTTATACCGGATCGGTCCTTGGTTCGAGTCCAAGAGTGCGGACAAGAATTTGATATTTAATATCTTATGTTATATAATAATATTATTAATAACTTAACTTTATTTTTTATGAATGAAAATTTAAATAAAATCAAAAATGATTCTTCAATAGAGAATAAAAATCGAAAATTGTCTGATGAAGAGATTTTTAAATTAATAGCTGCCAGACTTGGTAGAAATGAATATGGTACTATACCAAAAGTTGTAGGGAGGAAGAGAGATTCTCTTCATTGGGGTGAATATGTAGATAGAATAGAGTATGGACAGCCTACAGTAGGGGATTTTGAAAACGCGATAGATGATGTTTTAGAATTAATAAAAATTGTTGAAGAAACACCGGATTCAAAAAAAATTCTTTCAAGATTAGAAGGAATTGGAAAAAAAAGTGTTCACATTTTGAGGATGGTTTTAGCTGGTTTAGGTGATTTAGCCTCTTTTAATACAACAGGTGGTTCTCTTGTTTCAGAAAGTAGAGAATATGAAAGAACAAAAGAAGATAAAAAAAGTCCTGTTGAAAAGTTAGATGATTTAAGCAAGAAAGCAAAAAAATATTAATACTTTTTTAAATTATTTACTCGAAATGAAATTCTCCCGCCTTCTCTTTTACTTTATTTTTCAAAAGGGGATATTTTGTTAGTTCTGAGTCCTCGTCTATTAAACGTATTGCTTCAGTGCGGGCAGCTTCCACCATTTTCAAATTTTTTATTGCTTCCATTCCAAGATCAGAAATACCCCATTGTTTAGTACCTCCAAGCTCGCCAGAGCCACGAAGTGTGAGATCTAATTCTGCTAATTCAAAACCATTTTTTGCAGTTTTGAGTGCTTTTAATCTTTGAATAGTCTTGTCAGATTTTGCATCAGCAAAAATATAACAATATGCTTGATGGTTGCTTCTTATCACTCGTCCACGAAGTTGGTGGAGTTGTGCAAGACCAAATCTTTCTGCTCCCTCTATTATTATCATTGTTGCATTAGATACATTTATACCGACTTCAATTACAGATGTAGCACATAATATTTGGATATTATTTTCAGTAAAATCTTTCATTACTTCTTCTTTTTTTTCTTTACTTATTTTTGAATGAAGTATTCCTATTTCATATTCTTGGAATACTTCTTTTTTTAATCGTTTTGCTTCAGATACTGTAGATTTTACATTAAGTGCTAATTCTTTTTCAGGATCTGGTTCAAAAATTCTTGGACAAATGACGTAAAGTTGTCTACCATTTTTTAATTCTTTTCTTATTTCCTCATAAGTTTCTTCACGTTTATTTGGAGTAATTATTTCTGTGATTATTTGTTTTCTACCAGCTGGCATTTCGTTAAGTAATGATAAATCTAAGTCACCATATATTGTGAGGGCTAGTGTGCGTGGAATAGGTGTCGCTGTCATAGAAAGTAGATGAGGTGCTATGTTGTCTTTTCTTACAAGTTTTCTTCTTTGTGCTGTTCCAAATCTATGTTGTTCGTCTATTATGACTAATGCTAGGTTTTTAAATTTAACAGTTTTTTGAATGAGTGCATGTGTACCTATCAATATTGGTATTGTTCCCTCAGCTGTCCATTTTAAAAGTTGTGTGCGAGATATGTTGGTCCATCCCTCGGGGCTTACCTTAGAAGGGAATTTGCGGCAACCAGAGCCTGTGATGAGCCCTATGTTAATAGGTAGATGTCTAAAGTATTGTATAAAAGATTCAAAATGCTGAGCTGCTAATATCTCAGTGGGAGCCATATATGCTACTTGCAAATTCCCAAATCCTTGTCCATTTGGTGTTTGTATAACCGTAGTATATGCAGCTGTAGCTGCGACAGCCGTCTTTCCACTACCGACATCTCCTTCCAAGAGTCTAGACATTGGAAAAGTTTTACCCATATCTTTTAATATTGTTTGTATAGATTTCTTCTGAGAGTCAGTAGGAGTGAAAGGGAAGCGTTTTACAAATTCATCTTTTTCTTTCTCTTTTGTTTTTATTTGAAAAGATTTGTTTTTTCTATATTCTAATTTGTCATGTTGGCGTTCTAATTGGATACAAAAAACTTCTTCGAATGCGAATCTTTTTCTAGCAGATTCTGCATCCTTTTTGTTTTTTGGTTTATGAATCCATACTAGAGAAGTTTTTAATGTGGGTAAATTATATTTTTTAAGAATATCTTTTGGAATATAATCTTCTATGTTATCTAATGTTTTGTCTCTTAATATTTTTTCTATTGTATGATAAAACCACTTAGAAGTTATTCCTTTTGTTTCATGGTAAATAGGGAATGAATATCCTTGATTGTCCATATTTCCTTTTGTAAACAAAGAATCATGGGAATCTATTGGCATAAGGCTTGTTTTTTCAAATTCTGGATTTGCTAAATATAATCCATATTTACTTTCTGTTACTTTACCTGTAAGTTTTACATTATCTCCTTCGTGAATCATTTTTGCTAAATACGCTTGATGAAACCAAGTGATTTTTATTTTTCCAGATAAATCTTCTATCTCTGCTTCACCCATAGGTATTTTAGACTTAAAACCCTTTTTTGTTTTTAAGTTTGAAATTTTTCCACAAACCGTAGAAATCTCTCCTGGAACTAATTCTATTATTTTTTTTATTTCACTCATGTCGCTATACCTCACAGGGAAGTGAAATAGTAAGTCATGAACAGAAAAAAGATTTAACTTATGTAAAGCTTTTTTCTGATTTATATCTAAGCGAAATTTTGTCTCAAGTTTATCTGATAATTCCATCCCGTTAGAAATAGGAAATCTTTAGATTTCTATTGTTAATTTTAATATTGTGATTCCGTTAATTAAAAAATTTCTAACGGGATCCATGCGGATAGAGTGGGATTCGAACCCACGGTCCTTTTTAGGGGACGGCAGTTTAGTAAACTGCTTGTTTAAGCCACTCACACATCTATCCTTTATAGATATACTATATATTATTTTTATATTAGTGTATAATAGATACATGGCTGAGCCGTTAATTACTAATAGGATAAAATTTAATAAAGAAGGAGTTCAAAGTAAATTTATTTTACATTCTAAGGAGGTTTTAAACTTAACATGGTCTGTATTTGCGCACAAACTAAAAGTACATCCAAGAACTCTCGCTGAATGGGTGAGAGAAAAATTTACCATGTCTGAAAAAGCGGCTAAAATGATATCAAAACTGAGTAGGTTAAAGATTCCAAAGGATAATATTATTATTAACTGGGATGGTCATTTGAAAAAGATAAGTAAGAGTGGAGGACGTGCAGTAATGGCGAAATATGGAAAGGTGCCTATAAATGAAGAATATCGTAAAGAAAGATGGGAAAAATGGTGGAAAAATACAGGACAATACAAGGAAAACCCTAGAGGATTTCAGTCTCTGATAAAAATAAAAATTCCCACAAAGGATAATTTGCTTGCTGAGTTTGTGGGTATTATGTTAGGAGATGGAGGTGTAAATCAATTTTACATCACTGTTACACTTTCTAGTGTTGAAAAACAATACATAATATTTGTAAGTAAAATTATAAATAAATTATTCAATGTTGTTCCTATGGTATATAAGCATAAAGATGCTAAGGCTGTTCGAATTGTCATTAACAGAAAACAAATGGTTGATTTCTGTCAAGAAATTGGATTAGTAAAAGGTAATAAAATTAAACAACAGATAGATATACCTAACTGGATTAAAGAAAATCAAGATTTTTCTAAAGCATGCATTCGAGGGCTTATAGATACTGACGGTTGCTTTTACAACAATTCATATATAGTTAATGGTAAAAAGTATTTTTATTTTAAAATAGCTTTTATAAGTGCATCTAAGCCTCTTATATCATCTGTCGCTGAAATTTTAGGAGATTTGGGAATTAAGGTTATCATAAATAAGCACTATAGAGATATACGTATAGTAGAGAGCCAATATGTTCTTAAATATATACAAGAGGTTAGTTCAAATAATCAAAAACATTTAAAGAAAATTAAAAAATGGAAAAAAAGTAAGAATATGTTAAAGTAACCAAATGGAAGGTTGCTGGAGCGGTTAACAGAACGGTTTGCTAAACCGTGGCCTCTTTAAAAAGGCTCATGGGTTCGAATCCCATACCTTCCGCCAATTTTTTAAGCAATAAGTTTTTTAAGTTCTTCTACCATGGGGACTTGCTTTGGATCTTGTCCATATTCTAATGCTGTGTAATATGCTGTGAAGTCTGCTAGAATGAGTGAAGAGAATATTTTATGCCAAATATTTTCTCCATTGATTTCTATTATTTCAACTTTTAGGTTCCGATCTTTATATAATTTTTCTAATATATTCATTCTATTTAGTATTCTTTTATCATCTTCTTCGTCTTTTAAAATAATAAAATAAAATTTATTACTTAATTCTCTAGTTGATTCTACTGCATCGAAACCAGTCATTTCGTTGTGATTTAATTCTGGAAGAACATTGTAGAAAGCTGGAATTTTACCAGTTTCATTCAATTTAATTTTCCAATTATAAACTATAGATAAATTATTACTTGATGTATAAATAATTGGAACATAATTTTTTAATTTTTGAGCCAAAATTTTGCCATTTTCTTCATAATCAGTTGGATCAAGAATTTCAGATAATTTACTAATTTCTTTTAATCCATTTTCATCTCCAATAAGTTTAAGAAATGCTTTTGTTGAATAACCGAGAGCCATACGGGGCTGAATACCAGTATTTGGTATTTCTATATAAGGAATATCATTTTCTTTAGCCAAAGATAATAATTTTCCACCGACAGATATTATAGCCATATTTAGATTATTTTCTTTTGCTTTTTGAAATGCGTCTAGTACTTCTTCTGTGTTTCCAGAATAAGAACTTAATATTATCAAACTGTTTTCTAATTCTTTTTTGTTGATTTGAGGTAATCCATAATTATTATGGATCATAATGTTAATTTCTGGTTTGTATTTTTTTAATAAAAGGGGAGCAAGAGCAGAACCTCCCATGCCAACTACAATAAAATTAGATTTTTTGACTAAATTGTCTTCGTTTATAATCTTAGGTTCATATATAAACTGTTTATTAAAATTTTTTATGGATTCGTACATCTCTATATTTTAGCATATATAAAATAAATAAATAAATTAAAAACACAGAAATCAATTTTTATAATGCAATCTATCTAGCGAAGCTTCGCTAGCGAACTGCTCGTCGCTCAAGAAAATAATAAATGGAATACCATTTTTATTTTCTAAACTCCTGTGCAAGGCATTTTAAAAATTATTTCTATGTTTTTAATTTATTATATATGTACGAAAATATAGCAGGTAAAAATGAGATTAATATTATAAGTAATATTATAGGTATTAAATATTTATCAACATTTGGAATTTGTTGACCCAAGAAATATCCTAGTAATGTTATACATGCACTCCATATTAACCCCCCAAGTATATTGTATGTAATGAATGTTCTATAATGCATTTTACCTACTCCAGCTAGTATAGGTATGAATGTACGTACAATCGGCACAAAACGTGCTATTAAGACAGCTTTTTTCCCATGTTTTTGGTAGAAATTTTCTGCATTTGTTATATATTTTTTCTTAAAGAAAAATGAATCATCATGGGTGAATATTTTAGGTCCGATTTTGATACCAAATAAATATCCAATTTGATCACCTGTTATAGCAGCAAATGTGATAAGTAATATTAATAATGCAATATCAAAATAACCTTGAGAAGCTAAAAGTCCTGCTGTGAATAATAAAGAATCTCCTGGCAAGAAAAACCCAAAAAATAATCCAGACTCAGCAAATATTATAAGAAATATACCTAAATAACTAATAGTTTGGATTAATACTGAAAGATCGATATTTAATAAAAAATCCATCCCATTAAAAATCTTAATTAATAATTTTTGTCTCGTTTACGAAATTTATAACGGGACAAGTATTTTTATTTTAATGCAGTTTCGATTTTTTGTTTAACTGTAGTTAAAGATTCTGCACCATCAATAGTACCTACTATTTTACCATCTCTCAAAATAAATCCTTTTGGTGTTCCAGTTACACCTGCATTTACTCCTTCTTCTTTAGAGTCTGCTACAGCTTGTGCATATTTACTTTCATCAAGACATTTATTAAAAGATGTAGTTTCTAGGTTAAGATTTTTTGCAAAAGATTTTAAATTAATATCAGAAAATCCTCCTTTGTTTTCTCCATTTTGGTGAGAGTAAAGATAATCATGATATTCCCAGAATTTATTTTGATCTCCTGCACATCTAGCAGCTTCTGCTGATTTTGTGGATTCTGTGCCTAAAAATGTAAAATCTCTATATACTAATAAAACATCTCTATTTTTAACATAATTATTCATAATTTCTGGAATATAAGGAGTCCAACTTGGATCTTTTTCTTTTAAGTATTGTATTACGGGTTGCATTGCGGGTGAATTAAGTTCTAACCCAGTAACTGCTCCACAGAAGGGACATTGAAAATCCTCATACATAATGATTGTGACTTTTGCTTTTTGGTTACCGATAGTCCTGTCTTCTTTAGACACTGGGGTTAGACTTGTTATAGCTAATCCATTATTACTCGTTGATGTATTTTTAGATGAAATTGAAGAAAAATATATTGCTCCAGCTATTAATATTCCAGCCACTATGATAGCCATAGGGATTGATAATTTGTTTTTATCTAGATTTTCTACAATAATTTTTTCAACTTCTTTTGGTTCATTTTGTGTTTGTGTCTCTAATTTTTTTTCTGTTTCCATTTACTAATTATATGTTTTTAATTTATTCTGTCAATTTAAAATATATGGTATAGTAAATGCATGACTTTTTTTGATAAAATTAAATTAAAATTCTGGCACTTTATATATGGATTTTTTATACCTGTTCAGAAATTTCTCTTGAAATATGGCATTATTCATCATCAAATACAAAGGCAGAAATATCATATTGGATGGCTTGCTAAAGGAAAAACATTAGAAGAGCTCAAGCTACATTTACACTCCAATTGGGGTTTTGGTAATCACTTTGTTGCCTGGACAGACAATGGTCAGGTTCTAAGTTGGAGGAAATTAACAGATTTTCAAGATCAATATCATTTACGTGTTTTTAAAGATGGAGAAATACGTGGGCATTTTGAATTTACTCCTGAAGCACACCCAATAGAACATTTAGAAGAAAAAGGGGAAGTAGAAAAAAAAGAAGATTTTTTAAAATTCTTAGGTGGTTTTGTTGTTCAAAAAAAATATATTTCCCATCT
>PFOY01000036.1 GCA_002792755.1 Candidatus Nomurabacteria bacterium CG_4_10_14_0_2_um_filter_30_12 | reverse complement strand
GAAAGGAGCCATTTTGATAGATGCAGGTACTTCAGAATCTGGTGCTGGTATTGTGGGTGATGTTGATTTTGAATCTGTAAAAAATGTAGGAGGTTTTATATCTCCTGTGCCAGGAGGGGTAGGGCCTGTGACCGTAGCGATGCTCCTAAATAATGTACTTAATGTAGCGAAACAAAAAAATGTTAAATAATCAAGTCTTTTTCTTTTTTTATAATTTAGCTCACCAGTCAGAAATTTTTGATGGAGTAATTATTTTTTTTGCTGATATTTTTCCCTACTTTGTGGTACTTTTTGCTTTTTTATTTTTGATTTTTCATCATGAAGTTTTGTTTTCTCAAGGTACGATAAAAGAATTTATAAAAAAATGGAAAGAAATTACTTTTGTATTTTTTTCTGGTACTTTTGTTTGGGTCTTGGCCTATTTATTGAAATATTTATTTCATACAGAAAGACCTTTTGATATATTTTCAAATGTTATACCTCTTTTTTCTGAGACAGGTTATGCTTTTCCATCAGGACATGCCACATTCTTTATGGCTTTAGCTTTTTCACTTTTTTTTAGTCACAAAAAAGTTGGTTATATATTTATTTTCTTTACATTATTGATAGGTTTTGCACGAATTATCGCGGGAGTTCATTTTCCAGTAGATATTTTAGGTGGATTTGTTTTAGGTTTTACCATTGCATTTTTTTTAAAAAATGTATACCCCCACACCTAATTTTTTTTATGTGGAATTAGCCTTCTATTCATTGACTTTTTAGGTGTGGGGGTATAGAATAGCTAGATATTTATGTGGAAAAAAGTGATTTATATCTTAATAGTGTTCATTTTAGGGTCTCTAGTGGCTTTTTTTGTTTTTAAGTCAGAGCCAAAGTTAAATTCTAATTTTGAGAATGAGATTTCTTTTTTTAAGAGTTTTCCATTTCGTCTTGGCTTAGACCTTTCTGGAGGAAGTCATTTGATTTATAAGGCTGATGTCAGTGCAGTTCCAAATGGTCAGGTATCTGTTTCAATGGATTCATTACGTGACGTTATTGAACGCAGGGTGAATCTTTTTGGTGTCTCTGAGCCAGTAGTACAAGTACAAAATAGTGGTTTTGTTTCTGGTGCAGAAGAAAAGTTGATTGTTGATCTTCCTGGTGTTACAGATGTAGAAAAAGCAACAGCTATGATAGGGCAGACTCCTCTTTTAGAATTTAAAATTGAAGCACCTAAGGATACTCCACAAAAAGCAACAGTAGACAAAGATGGAAAAGTCACGCTAGATACCTCACCTCAATTTATACCTACAGAGCTTACTGGTAGATATCTTAAAAAAGCTACTTTAGAATTTGATCAAACTACTCGTGAACCAAAAGTAAGTTTGCAATTTGACGATACAGGTACAAAACTTTTTGCACAGATTACAAAAGATAATGTAGGTAAAATGGTTGCTATTTATTTAGATGGAGCACCTATTTCTACTCCAGTCGTACGTGAAGAGATTCCAAATGGACAAGCTATTATATCTGGTAGTTTTACTCCGACAGAAGGTAAACAATTAGTTGGTAGATTAAATTCAGGTGCACTTCCAGTACCTATTACTCTTTTATCTAGACAAACCATAGGAGCTACACTCGGTGGTAATGCTGTTACAGCTGGTGTGAAAGCTGCGATTATTGGATTTTTAGTTGTAGCATTATTTTTAATTCTTTGGTATCGCTTACCAGGATTGATAGCAGTTTTGGCTCTTTTTATATACGTTACTATAATGTTAGCTTTATTTAAATTGCTTCCAGTCACTCTTACAGCAGCTGGTATTGCGGGATTTATTATTTCTATTGGTATTGCTGTAGATGCAAATATTCTTATTTTTGAACGAGTAAAAGAAGAATTACGTTCTGGTAGAACTATTGCCGATGCTGTATCTGCTGGTTTCCAGCGTGCTTGGTCTTCTATTCGTGATTCAAATTTTTCAACAATTATTTCAGCTATAATTCTTTTTTGGTTTGGTACATCTTTGATTAAAGGTTTTGCTTTGACACTTGGTATTGGAGTTTTAATATCAATGTTTTCTGCTGTTATGATTTCTAGGATTTTTCTTTCTGGTTTTATTTTTATAGGAGAAAGTAAGGTCGCGAGATTTTTATTTGGTTCAGGGGTAGGTAAGTAGGCACCAGGCCTTAGGCATTAGCTAAATTGAAAAAAAGCTAGCGCTTAGAGCCTAAAGCCTGGATTTAATTATATGTTTATTATTAAACACAAAAAAATATTTCTTAGTATATCAGTAATTTTGGTTTTACTTTCTATTGCATCTATTTTTATTTTTGGTTTACAGATTGGTATTGATTTTAAAGGTGGTGCATTGACTGAAGTTGTTTATACAAATTATAGACCAGTACAAGCTGATTTGGATGCACAGTTTAAAACCCTTGATATTGGTTCTATACTTATCCAACCAACAGGAGAATTAGGTTATATTATTAAATCTGTTGATTTGACTGAAATACAACATTCTTTGCTTTTAAAAACACTTTCACAAGATGGTAAAAATCCACTAGAAGAAAAAGATTTTAATTCTATTGGTCCTTCTGTTGGACGAGAACTTACAAGAAAAGCTATTATTGCCATAGTCCTTGTATCTATTGGAATTATATTATTTATTGCATTTGCATTCAGAAAAGTTTCTAAACCAGTTTCTTCTTGGAAATATGGTTTAATGGCTATCGTTTCATTACTTCATGATGTTATTATACCGATTGGACTTTTTACTATTCTTAGTCATTTTTATGGAGCTGAAGTAGATACATTATTTGTTGTTGCAGCACTTACTATTTTAGGGTTATCTGTTTCTGATACTATTGTTATTTTTGATAGAATTCGAGAGAATTTAAGAAATAAAATAGAGACTAATTTTAATGATACTGTCGGAAGAAGTTTAGATCAATCATATATGCGATCTATTTTCACATCACTTACTGTTATTATAGTATTATTGTCTCTTTTCTTTTTTGGTCCAGAATCTATTAAATATTTTGCATTAATGCTCACAGCTGGAATGTTTTTTGGAACATATTCCTCTATATTTCTTGCATCTCCACTACTTGTTTTAATTGAAGAATTGCAAACTAATAAGCAAGCAAAAAAATAAAAAAGAGATTTTTTATGATATAATAATAACTGGTTCGGTTTATTATTTATTAATTTAATTTCGCTTTTTGCGATAAAATATATGGATATATTAACAATTATTTTGATAGTTTTAGGACTTGTCGTTTTGTGGATTATTTTTGCATATAATAGTTTTGTTAGATTAATTAATCGTACAAAAGAAGCTTGGGCTGATATTGAAGTTCAATTAAAACGTAGATATGATTTAATTCCAAATTTGGTAAATACTGTAAAAGGTTATGCTACTCATGAATCAAGTGTATTTGAAAATGTTACAAAGGCTCGTAGTTTAGCTATGGGGGCAGGAAGTTTGTCAGATAAAGCTGGAGCAGAAAATATGTTAACTGGAGCACTAAAATCTGTTTTTGCAATTTCAGAAGCTTATCCAGAATTGAAAGCAAATCAAAATTTCTTAGCATTACAAAGTGAACTTTCCGATACAGAGAATAAAATTCAAGCAGCTCGCAGATTTTATAATAGTAATGTAAGAGATTTAAATATTTCAATAGAGAGTTTTCCTAATAATGTTATTGCGAGTACTTTTAAATTCTCAAAAATGGAATTATTTGATCTTGCCGATAACGATGTTGCTCAAAATCCTGTTGAAGTTAAATTCTAAATGGCTACATTATATACACAACAATCAAAAAATATTACAAAAACATGGCTTTTGATGAGCGTATTTTTAGTAATAGTTATTGGTATTGGATTTTTCTTTTCACAGTATTATGGGAATCCAAATATTCTTTATATTTTTGTTATTTTTAGTATTGTGATGAATGTTGCAAGTTATTGGTATTCAGATAAAATTGCACTCAAATTAAATCATGCTAGATATATAAAGAGAGAAGACAACATAGATCTTTGGAATACAGTTGAAAATCTTTCAATTACAGCAGGGCTTCCAATGCCTAAGGTTTGTATTATGGAAGAAGTTTCTCCTAATGCTTTTGCGACAGGACGTGACAAGAATCATGCCGTTGTCTGTGTGACGACAGGTTTACTTTCGATTTTAGATAAAACTGAGCTTGAGGGAGTGATTGCTCATGAGCTTTCTCATATAGGGAATAGAGATATTTTGCTTTCGACGGTTGTTGTCGTACTTGTTGGTTTTGTCTCTATTGTGGCTGATATTTTTTTACGATCTACTTTTTTTGGTTTAGGAAGAAGTAGAGATAGTGAAAATAATAATGGTGGAATAATGATAATTGTTGGAATTGTAATTTCAATTCTAGTTCCTATTTTTGCTATGCTTTTACAGTTTGCTATATCTCGTAAAAGGGAATTTTTGGCAGATGCTTCTGGTGCCCTCATTACTCGTTATCCAGAAGGTCTTGCTAGTGCACTACAGAAAATTTCAAGTCATTCAAGTAAAATGCAATATGCAAATAAAGCTACTGCTCATCTTTTTATTGTTAATCCTTTTGGTAGTGGGAGACAATTAAAAAAAGAAATATCTAGTCTTTTTAGCACTCATCCCAAAGTAGAAGACAGAATAAAAGCTTTGATTGGTAGGTAATATTGAGGTATACTGTTTATATATGGAGATTAAGGATATAGAAAAACTTGCTGAATTAGCAAAAATTGAATTATCTAATGATGAAAAAGAAGGGCTTCTAAAAGATTTAGATGGTATTTTATCTTATGTTAAACAGATAGAAAGTGTAGAGGTAGATGATATATTACCAGAATATAATCTGAGAAATGTTTGGAGAGAAGATGAGATAAAAAATTCAGTTTTTTCTAGAGATTTAATAATTAATCAATTTCCAGATTCACAAGATGGGTTTTTGAAGGTAAAAAAGATTTTATGATGTGATTTTTAAAAAATCTAACAGTAAAATGGTATGTTAAATATAAAAGAACTTACAATAGAAAAAGCAGGAGAGATGATGAAAAAAGGAGAATTAACTTCTGTAGATTTAGTATCTGCTTGTTTAAAAAACATAGAAGAGAAAAATAAAGAATTAAATGTTTTTCTTGAAGTTTTTAATGATGCTATAGAACAATCAAAAAAAGCTGATGAAATGATAAAAAATGGAAAAGGAACAGAGCTAACAGGTATACCGATAGCAATAAAAGATAATATTCTTATAACAGGGTATGTTGTGAGTTCAGGATCTAAGATATTAGAAAATTATGTTGCGAGTTATGATGCTTTTGTAATTAAAAAATTAAAAGAAGCTGGAGCTGTTTTGATTGGTAGGACAAATATGGATGAATTTGCCATGGGTTCTTCGACAGAAAATTCTGCGTATGGTCCAGTTAAAAACCCGATTGATCCGTCTAGAGTTCCTGGTGGTTCTTCTGGTGGTTCAGCTGCTGCTGTCGCTTCTGGTATGGCTTTAGGAGCCCTAGGGTCTGATACAGGAGGGTCTATTCGTCAGCCTGCATCATTTTGTGGACTTGTAGGAATGAAGCCTACTTATGGTGTTGTTTCACGTTCTGGACTTACTGCAATGTCTTCTTCTCTTGACCAGATAGGTCCTTTTGCAAAGACGAGCCGAGATGCAAAAATAATTTTTGATTGTATTGTAAGATATGATGAAATGGATAGCACTTCTGTAGATTTTTCATTGTCGGGTGTTGGACACCCGATTGTCGGGTGTCCAACACCCGACAAGAAAGTTGTTGGTGTTCCAAGAGATTTTTTGAAAGATGGAGTTGATATAGAAGTGCTGAAAAGTTTTGAAGAATCATTAGAAAAATTAAAAAATAAAGGATATGAAATAAAAGATGTTGTTATGCCTCTTTTAGAATATTCTTTACCTGTTTATTATATAATAATGCCGGCAGAAGTCTCTACTAATCTTTCACGATTAGATGGTGTAAGATATGGATTACGAAAAGAAGGGGATAATATTTTTGATAGTTATAAAAAAAGTAAATCTATTGGTTTTGGTTCTGAAACTAAAAGAAGAATAATTCTTGGTACTTATGTTTTATCACATGGATATTATGATGCTTATTATAATAAAGCCTGGAAGGTTCGCAGAGCTATCATAAAAGAATATGAAGATATTTTTAAAGAAGTAGATTTTGTTATGACTCCGACAGCTCCTACAGCAGCATTTAAATTTGGTGAGAAAAAAAATCCACTACAAATGTATTTGGAAGATATTTTTACTGTATCAGCAAATATTGCGGGTATTCCTGCTATTTCTATACCTTCTAGCTTATCTAGTATTGGTTTACCCATAGGTGTACAATTTGTTGGGCCAGCATTTTCAGATGAATCTTTATTTGCCATTGAAAAAGATTTAGGAGATAATAAATAATATGAATTCTGCAGATACATATAATAGTACTAATCCTTTGATAAAGGATTCTGTTTTAGGTTCTAAATTTTTTAATCCACAATATTTATTTGATCAAGGTTATGATATTTTAAGTTATGTTTTAACAGCAAAAACATTAGAAATTTTTTATACTATTGTTTCTATTTTTGCTGTTTTTTTTATAGCTATCATCGTTTATACTACTATAAGAATGTTTGAAATTAGAAAAAAAGAACATGAACATTTACATCATGAGATAGCTGAATATGCTCACAATCAAGCTTTAAAAGAAAAAGAAATACAGTTTAGTGGAGTGTTTAAAAATGAACGATGGAAGAAAGTTTTAGATTATCTTTTTTCAATAAATGAAAATGATTGGAAATTAGCAATTATTGAAGCTGATTTAATGCTTTTTGATTTATTAATCAAATTAGGATTTAAAGGGGAAACCATGGGAGATAAATTAAAAGAAGTAGATAGAGACAGTTTTCGTAGTCTTAATTCTGCTTGGGAAGTACATAATATAAGAAATAAAATAGCTCATGAAGGTTCTTCTTTTGAGATTTCATTACATGAAGCAAAAAGAGTGATTGCTCTTTATGAGCAAATTTTTCAAGAGTTTGGATATATATAACTTCATCTCAAATTCTCTCCTTTAAAAGTAGAGGAAGATTTTATTGTTGCGGGGTCACGAATCGAACGTGAGTCTTAAGGTTATGAGCCTTACGAGATACCTCTTCTCTACCCCGCTATATAAGCTATATTATATTAAATCTATATAATTTGCAACTTGTTTTTGTATTTGGATTTATTATAATACCTGTGATATAATATCATATATGTCTAAATATGAGTTAAAAGGAGAAGCTCAAAAATTAAGAAGAGAAGGGTATCCAATTAATGAAATTAAAAAAAAGCTAGGGCTTTCAAAAAGTACAGTTAGCCTTTGGTGTAGAGATATAATTCTTACAGAAGAACAATATAAAAAAATTAAAAAAGAACATATATTTAAAACACAAAAAGGTAGACTAATCGGGGCTCAGATGAATAAAAATAAAAGAATTAACGCCATTAAAGATGCAAATATTTTAGGAAGAAAACTTATTAGAAAGATTTCTAAAAGAGAATTATTATTAATTGCAATTGCTTTGTATTGGAGTGAAGGGTCAAAAAGTGACCGTACCTCTGGTTTTATATTTATAAATTCAGATCCAGAAATGATTTTAGTCATGAAATTATTTTTGATAAATGTTTTACATATACCACTTGAAGAAATTGTATGTTCAATTCAGATTAATAGGATCCATGAGGAGAGAATAGATAAGGTCTTGAATTTCTGGAAAAAACTGCTACAATTACAAAATAGTCAATTCAGAAAGCCTTATTATGTAAATACAAAAGTAAATAAGGTATATGATAATTACGAAAATTACTATGGTATATGTAGATTAGCTGTAAGAAAGGGAATGAATTTAAAGTATAGAATGCTTGGCTTAATTAAGGCAATTAAGGAAGATATTTTGCCGGTATAGTTCAATGGTAGAACAGTGCACTCATAAAGCACAAAAAATGGTTCAATTCCATTTACCGGCACAAAAATTTAATTATATATTGGTTAGTATAATATCCTGTCACGAGATATAATGTATTTATGCCTATTTATAAAAAGGTAAATAAAGATTTTTTTAAAAAATGGACTAGAGATATGGCTTATGTTTTAGGATTTTTTGCAGCAGATGGATATATTACTGTGAATAAAAGAGGAGGACAGTTTTGGTGTATTCAGATTATAGATAAAGAGCTTTTGAAAAGTATAAAAAAAGTCATTGAAGCGGAACATAAAATTAGTATTCGTTTACCAAGTAAAAACAAACCAAATGAAAGTATTATATATAGACTTCAAATCGGTAGTTTTGAAATGTGTGATGATTTACGCAATTTAGGTTTTTCTGAAAGAAAGACAAAAAGTTTAGCAATACCAAACATATCTAAAAAATATTTTCCAGATTTTGTTCGGGGATATTTTGATGGTGATGGAAGTATTTGGATGGGTTTTGTTCATAAAGAGAGGAAGCATAAGACTCCTGTTATTTTTACTGCTTTTACTTCATGTTCTTATAATTTTTTAAAAGAGTTACAAAATAGGCTTAATTTAATTGGTGTATTTGGTGGTTGTATTTATAAATCTAAAAAACGACGATTTTATCGATTACAATTTAGTACTTTAAGTACTTTGAAATTATATAATTTAATGTATAATGATAATATAAAGGATTTTTCAGGGTTATTACTTAATAGGAAAAAGATAATTTTTGAAAAATTTAATAATTTGCGGCTGTAGTTCAACGGTGGAACACTCGCCTGTCACGCGAGAGGTCGTGGGGTCAGCACCCATCAGCCGCGCATCATCGGACGAAGGAGGTCAAAAACCTCCTTTTGCCGTTTTTGGAAAGATGTAAAGAAACTTTCTAAACAAGTAAAACCCTCTTTGCTTCAATGTGATATAACTCCTGAAGAGTTTGAGAAACTATCTATTTCCGAAAAGGTATCGGCAATCCCACTTCTAAGACAGATTTCAAACACTATAAAAAATAAGTTCAATAACCCTAATGAAATACCTAACAACTATAAAAATGGTCAACAGCCATTTTTATCAGCTGACTGGGTTCTTTGGAAAATAAGATGGGCTGTTGATAATCAAGGACCACGCTATGGTTTAAGGGTTATGTATGCCATAAACGGTAAACATATTGTTTTTTCTACAATAAAACACAAGAAAGAGGTGAAAGATACAGAGAGTGAGTTTCAAAAGGAGACAGTGGAAAGATTAAGCACCTTCTTTGCTGTAAACAAGTCAGACTAATTTTTTTGGAAAATGTATTTGACAAATACCCCTATTGTATAGTATAATATAACCCGTAAAATGTTCATTGATAAGCTACTTACAAAAGCAGTAGTCATAGCCAAAAGGTCCCGATTATTCGGTGTTTTCTGGCTATGACTACTTTGGTCAGAGTTCCATCCTCGGATTAGAGGAAAACGAAAATGGGCAAATTAGCCCAAGGAGAAAAATGTTATGGAAACGAAAATGGATTTTGCGTCCCAGAACCTGACCGCTGGTCAGCTCAACGCCATTGTGAAGAACCTCGGCGGTGAGGAAGGTGCTCTGAAGTTTCTGCGTGGCGAACTCGTCGTTCAGCCCGTGGTCCTTCCCGAACCCACGCCCGAACCCGTGCTTGACTTCATCATCCGTGTGGACCGCTCCGTCAAACCGAGCTATCCCGACTGGATGAAGAAGTTGGAGCACCCCGAACTAGAACTCGCTGGACCCGCTGAATACGACCTCGCAAAGGTTGACCAGTGGCTCCACGATGACCAGAAGCGTGGCTCCGTGGTGGGCAACACCATCTACAAGCACTTACAGAAAGGCGACAACCTCGCCAACTGCCTGAACTTGCAGGATGGGCTCGCCATTCAAGCCAAGGGCATCGCTGTATTCCGCAAGTTGTTCGCGGGCAAGGCGGTGTTCCTGTGGGGTTCGGTCGTGCAGTACTCCAGCGGCAGCCTCGTTGTCCCGTATCTCTACGGGTACGGTGGCAGGGTCGTGGTGTACTGGCTCTGGTTGGACTTCCACTGGGACTCCGACCGTCCTGCTCTCCGCTTCGGCAAATAGAACTCTGGACTTGGGGCACTGTGGTCTTTTTGACACTTTGTCCTTTGTCCTTGCATTCGCGTTTGGGCATCAACCACTTGTGTGTGGATGGTGCAGAACAACGCATCATTCACATACAAGTGAGTTAGATTTATTTCTGCTCACTTGTTTTTATTTTTATATTAAAAAATCTTTGTTATACTAAAATTGGTGATAGGTGAATATGTAGAAGATTAAGGTTTTCTGCCACCGATACCAGTATCCATACATTGAGAATATTTGCGATTACGGTTTCAAATAGAGTGGTGTATGTAGCACTTCATAAAAAATGAATATACTTGGTATGAGATTTTAGGGCATTACGATGCCAAATACGATACAGCTCCGAGAGTATTCAAAGGGCAGTGGAACTAGAAGAAATCCCATACATTTCGTGCAGAACTCCAACGGCAACCTCAATGTCCCGTATCTCTACGAGAACGGTGGCAAGGTCGTGGTGAACTGGAACTGGTTGGACAACAACTGGAACTCCAACAATCCTGCTCTCCGCTTCGGCAACTCTTTTTATTTCTCCTCCGTCTTTGTGACGGGGGAGTTTTGTTTTAATAATTGTCCACTCCAGCCACCGAGCATCTTTCCTATTTCTTCTACTTTTACAGACAAAGCGAGATACTTCTTGTTATCAATAGATTTTGCTTCCCATAAAACCATCAAAAGTATTTTCAGCGTATCGGTTTTTCTGATTGCTAACCTAACCCACGGAAGTTTTTCTTCCCGAGACAAAAAAGTAGCAATGGAGATTGCCTCAATAACTTCAATAAACAATGTGTCAATCTTTTGTCCTAGGGTATATTTGTGGAGTTTAGGTAAAGTTTTGTAAAAAGTAATCCAAATCAAATAACAGCTTTTCACTTTTGCCAGTAGTGGCAAAAGTGTGGGGGGGGGTAGAATGATTACTATGTCCCGTATTCAGCTTATTCATAACTACGATACTATCATTTCTTTGGATAATTTGCTCCTAGCGTGGAGCGAGTTTATTGTTGGCAAAAAATCTCGTAAAGATGTGCAGGAGTTTGAGAGAAACTTGATGTCTAATGTAATCTCACTTCATCAAGACCTAGTGAATAAAACATACAAACATTCTGCGTATGAAGCATTCAAGATTTCAGACCCCAAGCCAAGGGATATACATAAAGCAAAAGTTCGGGACCGATTATTGCATCACGCTATTTACCGAGTGCTCTATCCATTTTTTGATAGGACATTTATTGCTGACTCCTATTCGTGCAGAGTAAATAAAGGAACACATAAAGCCATAGATAGATTTCGCAAGTTTGCCTACCAAGCATCAAAAAATCACACGAGAACAGCTTGGGTTTTGAAAGGAGACATAAGAAAGTTTTTTGCTTCAATTGACCAAGAAGTATTACTGAAAATTGTGAAAGATTACATACCAGATAGAGATATTGTTTCTTTGCTGTGCGAGATTATCTGCAGTTTTTATTCTACCGAAAAGGGTAAGGGTCTTCCACTTGGCAACCTTACATCACAATTGCTCATCAATATTTATATGAACAAGTTTGATCAGTTTATGAAGCATAAAATTAAGGCGAAATACTATATACGCTATGCCGATGATTTCGTGATTTTGTCGGACAATAAACAGTATCTCGTAGATATGTTGCCAGAAATAAAAGATTTTCTTGAAAATGAGCTCAATCTTTGTTTACACCTGAAGAAAGTATCTATAAGCACGATTGCCTCGGGAGTGGACTTCTTGGGCTGGGTTCTGTTCCCCTATCATAGGGTAGTTCGGACTATTACAAAGCAAAGGATGTTTCGGGGTATAAAAAGGCGAAAGGGTAAACCAGAAACGATACAGTCCTATCTTGGGCTAGTAAGCCACGGCAATGCAAAGAAGCTCAAAAGTGAGATTGAAAGCTATGCAGTTTCTAGTGCTTCTAGCTTTTTACCTAAAACTGGTATGTAAATATGACCCTTATGCTGTCTAATAGCAGTTCCCACTTCGTTCACTAGTCCGCGCATTGATATTTTAACTTTATTTAATAAAGCTGTTTTGTTGTTCTAGTGGATACCAATATTATGGTATTATTTATTTATGGATATTTTTTACCCCATACAATTATTTGATGATTATTTAACTTATACAGTTTTTGATATTGCCCCAAAAACCTTACTAGCTGGAGCGGTTAATTTGTTTATCAAAACTCTATAAATGGAAATGCTGATTTACCAAGCATGTCTCGAAAGGAAAGAATTACTTACGCACTAGATTATACAAAAGATATTCTCAAAAAAGTCTGGCCATATATTATCATTGGAATAGGAGTTGGTGCTTGGATACATGGGTATGTTCCTGCTGATTTTCTAGCTCAGTATGCAGGAGCTGATAAATGGTACGCTGTACCACTCGCTGTGCTCGTAGGTATTCCACTTTATTCAAACGCTGCTGGAGTTATTCCTCTAGTTTCTGCTTTAACTGAAAAAGGCGTGTCTATGGGAACAACATTGGCTTTTATGATGTCAGTCACCGCCTTATCTCTTCCCGAGTTTATAATTCTTAAAAAAGTGATGAAAACAAAACTTATTCTTATTTTTGCGGGAATCGTCGGCGTAGGCATAATGTTTACTGGATATTTATTTAATTTAATACTTTAATGATTTATAATACATTTTTTTAAAAATACTGATATAATATTAAATATGATAAATCAGCAGTTGATCAATTTTATAAGACAGCAATTACACGTAGGTTCTACAAAAAATAAGATAACTAAAGACCTTTTATCTGGTGATTGGAATGAGCAAGATATAGAAGAAGGGTTTAATGCTATTGTTGATATTCCAATTCCAAAAACTTTAGCTCCAGAATCTATAATAAACCCGACATTTAGTAATAATTTAGATCAAAATGAGTTTCATACACAAATATTAAATCAGCCAACAACACCATTTCCAGTTGTATTACAAAAAGTAGAACCAAAATTAAATACGATAATAGAAACAGAAATAAAAAAAGAACCAATATCTACACCACCAGTAGTGGCTAAAATAGAGGAAAAAGAAGCTATTGTACCACAAGATGAAATAATAGTTTCGAATCAATTAGAAAACCAGACATCTATTCCAGTTTTAAAAGAAACTTTGAACTTAGACTCAAATTTAGATTTAAAATTAACACCAACACCAACACAAATACCAACAAATTCAAATATAGGTTCTAGTGGTTCAGATTCAATTGCCACAATAAATCAAAAATTAAATCCTAGTTTGCATTTTCATTCAAATGCAATACCTGATTTGGATTTTAGTAAAGATTCTTCTGTAGTTGCTGAGAATTCAACCAATGTTTTAGAAAAATCTAATACTAAAAATCATTTTAATAAAAAAATACTTTTTATTGTTTTAATAGTATTTTTATTGATATTAGGTTTGATTTTAATTTATTATTTTAGAGATAGTTTAGAAGATTTACCAATTTTTAACTATTTTTTGTAAATAAAATGAAAAAAGATTTTACTACATTTTTAGTACTTGCCATCTTAATTGGTGGAGTTTTGTATTTTGGAGGAGATAAAATTAAAAAAGAGAGTAAAGTTATCGATAATAATAATGATATTAATAAAGTAAATACAGAAGTGCCAATTTTATTTTGTTATTCATATTCAAAGAAAATTTCTGATGGATTATATGATAAAGCTTCACTCAAGTTAAATGTTAATAATGATACAGTTTCAGGAGAATTTAATAATTATCCTGCAGAAAAAGATTCAAAGACTGGATCATTTGAAGGTTTGATTGGACCTCTTGATAAAGAAATTACAGAAAGGACAGCTGTCGTATGGTGGAATTCTATAGCAGAAGGCATGCAAGTAAAAGAAGAACTTATTGTTGAGCTTAATGGTAAAAATGCAAATGTTGCGTTTGGTGAGATGATAGATAGGGGGGATGGCGTGTATATCTATAAAGATAAGAAAAAATTATCTTATGATTTTGTGCTAAGTCAGATATCTTGTGACAATCTTAATAAATAAGTTTTTATTTATTCATCATATATTCATCTTGTACTTGTATTTTATTTCCTTTAAAATAATTTTGCATCATTCCTTGCATTGGTCCACGATGAAGTAGTGTGTCATTTAAACCTATAGCATCTATTGTATATCCAGTAATTATAATAGCTAAAATAAAACCTAGGATTATGGTTACATTTTTTTTCTTATATGAGAAATCATATTTACGAATGAGCCATATACCAATAATTAAACTAATAATTGCAAATATTGTTGTCCACCAAGGAAAGTTTGATAATATTTGATCAAATCTATATTGTGCCATTCGTCCATTTGAACGTATAGAAAATCTTATTAGTCCGATTAGAAAAATAGAAACAATCATGGAAGATATCAATCCAAAGAATGTAATTATAGATCCAATGATAAAATATATTTTAGGTTTCATTTTTATTTTACCTTTATCTATTTGCTCCATTATGTTATTTGTGATATTTTTTAATTCTTCTGACATATTTTTTTCATTAATTTTTTAGCTCTATTAATATGAGTTGCGACTGTACCTATTGGAATTCTTAATATATAACTTATTTCTTCATATGATTTTTCATCTATATAGTATAGAGAGAGTGGTTCTCTATATAAAAATGGTATGTTTTTTAAACATTTTTCTACTTTTTCTTTTATTTCTTTTATTTCAAAATTTTCTTCTATATTTTCTTCACTTTTAAAGTCCCAGCCTTCTAGTAATGGAGTTTCCTTATGATATTTCTTAATTATATTTATGACTTGATTATGAACAATACGATAAATCCAACTAGAGAATTTTTTCTTAATATCAAAGTTATTTAAATCTATAAAAGCTTTTATAAAAGATTCTTGAACTACATCTATTGCTTTATTTTTATCTTTAATTAAATTATTAGCATAACGTATAAGTTTCTTTTCATATCGTTCAATTATTATTACGTAGAGATTCTTATCAGATGTTATAATTTTATCTACTAGTTCTTCGTCTGTTAATTCTTTATCTTTTAAGGTCATATTAGTATATTAGTAGTTTTTAAGATAATATATCAAACCCCGATTTGACTCGGGGTAAGATATATTAACTATATAAATTATTAATTCATGCAGTTACCACTACCCAATCCTTTACCTAGCCCATTTTTCATACTTTGACCAGAACCATTTTTTAATCCTAAGCCAAGTTCTTGTCTTATTTTTTGAGCTCCTGCTAGATCACCATTTTCGGCTAATTTATGAGCTTCTGCAAATTTTGCAAAATTATCTTTATTAACCACTTTAGTTACTCTACCATTATTTTGCATAAGACTTTTCCAAGCGGTATAGTCGTTTGTTTCAAAGGCTTTCTCCATGGCTGTATGTCGTTCTACTGAGTAATTTGGATCTTTTATACTAGGATCTCCTTTATAAGCATCAGCTGAACTTATAAAAGCTCCAGAAATTCCTAAAACTAATGCTAATGTTCCTAACCCTAGTAATATATTTTTTGTTTTATTCATTTTATTATTTTAACTATTATTTTAATACTTTAATCGACCTTATACTATTAATACAAATTAAGTGTCATTTTTCTTTCATTTTTTTACTTGACAAAGAAAATATAATAATATATCATTCTAATGTAGGTTTGAATGTATATGATAAAAAATAAAAAGAAAGATTATATTGCTATATTAGCAAAGCGTTTATATTTAGTAGGAGATGCACATCGCATTAAGATTATTTGTTGTATTATGAAGCATAAAAAAGTTTGTGTTTCTGATATTGTTAAAGATCTTGGGTCGAACATAGCTATTGTTTCTCACCATCTTCAAGTTTTAGCAAAAGAGGGTATTTTAGTCTCAGATAGAGAAGGAAAGAAAATATCTTATAAATTAAATAAAAATAATTTTACTACTGACTTGAAACGTCTTATTTGTAAATATAAGTAATATTTTATTAAAAATAACTAAATAAAAAATATATGAAAAATCATAAAGTAATAGTTTATTCTACAACAACTTGTCCATATTGTGTTTATACAAAAAATTATCTTAAAGAAAAAGGTGTGTCTTTTGAAGATAAAAATGTTGGTATAGATAGGAGAGCCGGGGAAGAAATGGTAAAAAAGAGTGGACAAATGGGTGTACCTGTCATAGATATTGATGGTGAAATCATTGTTGGTTTTCAGCCAGAAGTATTTGAAGAATTACTCAATAAATAAAGATATTTTTTTGATTTTATTTTATTAAGAAATTTTTTAACAAAAACCCTTATTTGTAAAAGTAGAGGTTTTTATTATGTTTTTTGCAAAATAAGTCAAAATAAATCCCCACACCTTTCACTTGTAAAAGGTATGGGGATAAACTATTATGTTTAT
>PFOY01000034.1 GCA_002792755.1 Candidatus Nomurabacteria bacterium CG_4_10_14_0_2_um_filter_30_12 | reverse complement strand
AAAAATTACAAATAGTAGGCAATTCAATATTTACTTTTTTATATAAAGAAAATTCCCCATCTGAGATTTCAAAAGATTTATCGCAATGTTCACATTGTCTATTCTTCTGTTGTAGATTCTGGCTCATTATATTCAAAAACATTAACTCGAGCAGCTCTTATTATTCTATCACCCAACTTATAGCCTTTTTGAACAATTTCAGAAATCTTATGATTATCTTCTTTTTTATCAGTTTGCGTCATATCTATAGATTGATGAATATTTGGATCAAAATCTTCTCCTACTACACCAATTTCTTTTATATCATATTCTTCAAATACAGTATTCAATTGAGCATATATATATTCTACTCCTTTACGCCAATTCTCGTCAACTTTATTCCAAGATTCTTTGTTTGTAAATGCCATATTAAAACTATCTAGTACTGTCAAAAATCTTGTAAGAATACGTTCACGAACAACTTCAGAGAAATTCACTCTTCTATCATCTTCTTGTTTCTTATAGTTTGCAAAATCTGCTCTCTCTTTTTGCCAACCATTTAAATACTCATCCTTTTCAGTCTTACAAACCTTCAAATCGGCTCTTAACTTCTTAAGAGTTTTCTTTAAATCTTCTTCTCCATCTTCATTAAATTCAAACTCCAAAACTTCAGAATCATCTCCAACCTCTGTCGGGGTCTCATCTTGAATCTGAACTTCTTTTTCTTCTTCATTTTTCATAAACTCATATTAACAAAAAATACCCCTATTTTCAAGTGGCATTTTAAAAAACAGAAATAAAATTTAAAATAGTGTCTTTTTCGGCATACACAATATTGGTTTCGTTAACCATATTCAGGTTCGAGTACACACCGTGAAAATACACTATTTTAAATAGTATATATTTTTTAACGTTTAGACCATTGTGGAGCTTTACGAGCTTTCTTGAGTCCGAATTTTCTACGTTCCTTAGCTCTAGGATCACGTTTTAAATATCCCAATGTCTTCATCTTTCCACGTAATTCTATATCAGATAAAACTAATGCACGAGCCAATCCATGACGAACTGCTTCTGCTTGAGAATGAACTCCACCACCTAAAACTTTTACTTCAACTTTCCATTTGTGATTTGTTTTTTCTACACCTGTTGTACCTTTTATTATTGGATCTTCTATCAAACGACGTTCTTCTTCAGTTTTAAAATATTCTTTTGCATCCTTTTCATTAACAATAAAAGTATGCTTTACTGCTTGCCAAATACGCACACGAGCCGTAGAAGTTTTTCTTCTTCCTATTGCTTCTATATATTTTTCTTTTGTTGTTTTATTTTCCATAAAAATTATTCTTCAACTACTAAATTCTTCATCATTTCTCTTCTTAGTTTATTTCCTGGCAACATGTGATAGACTGCGAGCTTTACTAATTCACTCATACCCTTTTTTTCTTTAGTCTCTGTACCTTTTAAAATACGTAGCCCTCCTCTATAACCAGAATATCTAGTATGATAAATCTCTTCAAGCTTTTTAGTAGTAATCTTTATTTTTGAAGCATTTATTACTTTAACAGGAAAACCTAAATATAAATGTCTCTCATATGAAACACTAGTCTTACCAATAAGAGAAGATGCTATTTCTGTAGAAACTCTACCCAATGTTCTTCCTTCTGCATTTATTATTTTTTCTTCTTTTTTATTATCTTTTTTCATTATTTTAAATTCGTAATTCGTAATTTTTAATTCGTAATTGTTTACACAAATTCAATTATAGCCATTAAAGCTCCATCTGATTTTCTAGCTCCAAGTTTTAAAACTCTAGTATAACCACCTTTTTGATCTATATATTTTGATGCAATTACTTCAAAAAGTTTCTTAACCTCTTTGCTACGATTTGAAAGCTTTGAAATAACGACTCTACGTGTTGCCATATCACCCTTTTTTGCTTTAGTAACTAATTTCTCTATAAAAGGTCGCAATTCTTTTGCTTTAGGTTCTGTCGTTTTTATTTTTCCACGTACAATTAAATTAAGTGCTAAAGAATTCAAAAGTGCCTTTTTTTGATTTTTATCTCTTCCAAATTTTCTTTTAATATTATGGTGTCGCATATTTTTTTAATTCGTAATTCGTAATTGTTAATTCGTAATTGATTTATTATTCTTTTAAATTAAGGCCAAATTTACTTAATACATTTTTAATTTCTGTTATACCTTTTTCTCCAATACCCTCAACTTCAAGTAAATCTTCTCGCTTTTTTCTTGCAAGACCTCCCAATGTTCTGATATTTGCAGCAGTAAGAGCATTTAAAGTTCTAGTAGAAAGATCAAGACTGTCAGTACGAGTTTTTAATACATCAGTAAAATCATCTGTCTTTGTATCTTCTTTGTCAGATTTCTTTTCCCCACCTACTACACTATACGTAGCATTATGGGCAGGTTCTTTAACTTCTTCCTCGGGTTCTTTAAAGTCAATAATTGACTTTAGTTGATTAATCATTATTTCTATAGATTTCAAAAAAGCTTCACGTGGTGTAAGCGTACCGTCTGTTTCAATAGACACTCTTAATAGATTATAATTTGTATTATCACCAACACGCATATTCTCAACTTCATAAGATACACGACGAATCGGAGTAAAAATACCATCAACTGCAATAGTACCAATATCAACTTTTTCTTTTTGTAAAATTTCTTTTGAAATAAAGCCTAAACCTTTCTCAATTTTCATTTCAATATTTAAATTAACCTTACCAGTGACTTCAACTAAATGAAGCTCAGGATTTAAGATCTCTACTTGTCCACCAACTTTTATATCACTTGCAGTAACTTCTTTTGGACCTTTTATGGAAAGTGTAACAATTTGTGGTTCATCAGATATCATTTTAAAACGAATTTTCTTCAAATTTAAAATCATAACTATTACATCCTCTTTTATACCATCCATTGTCTGAAATTCATGAGAAACACCCTCTATTTTAATAGAAGTAATACTAGCACCAGGCAAAGAAGAAAGAATAATTCTTCTCAAGCTGTTACCTAAGGTATGGCCATATCCGGGATACAAACCGTCTATTTCAAATACTCCTTTATTATCTTCTTCTAAAACAATACGTGGTTTAGAAGGCATTATTATTTTATATTCAGGCATATTTTTTTATTTATCCGCTTATTACTTTTAGCGGAAAAGGTTACTTTTAAATTTTAATAATACTTTTCCGCATTAGCGGATATCAATAATAAAATTAACGACTATAAAACTCAAGCACAGCATTTAAATCAAGAAATGTTTCTGTATTTTTTGGTTTAGTTAAAATCTTTCCCTCCATCTTTGTAATATCAAATGAAACCCAGGAAGGAGAATTATAATCTTTAAGTCTCTCTGTTAAATTATCAAAAATTTTCTTTATTTTAGAACCTTCACGAATTTTTATTATATCTTCAACCTTTACTTCATAAGAAGGTATCGTAACTTTATGAACATTTACAATAAAATGTCCATGAGAAACCATTTGCCTCGCTGCACGTCTACTAGGAGCAAGACCCATTCTATATACAACATTATCTAGACGAGTTTCAAGATCTTCGAAAAATTTCTCTGCTGTACCAGCACCTTTTATATGAGAAGCTTTTTTTACATAATTTGAAAGTTGACGCTCGGTAATACCATAAGAAAAACGAACCTTCTGTTTTTCTATAAGTTGTGCACCATATTCTGATAGTGCTTTTGGACGACGTGCACCATGACCTGCAAATTTACCAGAAGAAGCTGAAAATTTAGGAGTTTGGCATTTATCATATACCCCAGCACCCAATCTTCTTCCTATTTTAAACTTTGGTTTACTTATCATTTTTTTATTTAAACTTTATGAACTTTATAAACTTTTTACAACTTTCCTATACTCTTCGCGGTTTTTTAGGTTTTGGACCATTATGTGGTACTGGTGTAGCATCTTTAATAGAAATTATATCTATACCATGAGCCATAAAAGCCCTTATCACTGGCTCACGTCCAGAACCAACTCCTTTTACTACTACTTCTGAATCTTTTACTCCAAGAATAGCTGCTTTATCTCCAATCAAATCTCCAACCTTAGAAGCTGCAAAAGGAGTCCCCTTTTTTGCACCCCTAAAACCAAGACTTCCAGCACTTGACCAAAATAATGTATTTCCTAATTTATCTCCAAATAAAACTTTAGTATTATTAAAAGTTGCATCAATAAACAAAATACCAGAAGTAATTTTTTTCTTAGGTGTCTTTGTTATAACTGTCTTTACTTTAGCTTTTGCTTCAGTACCAGTTTCATTTATTGATTCAGTTATGATTTTTGTCTTTCCCATTTTTACTTTATGAACTTTATAAACTTTTTACTACTACTTATGTTTTACTCTCTTTTCTTTTACCTGATGCCATTGTTCTTCGTACATTTCCTCTAACTGTCCTTGAATTAGTTTTTGTTCTTTGACCTCTTACTGGTAATCTCTTTATATGTCTTATACCCCTATGAGTCTTAATATCTTTTAATCTTTTTATATTTCCTGAAATTTCTCTTTTAAGATTCCCTTCTATCTTCATTCCTTCGATGATTGCACGAATTTTATTTTCTTCATCTGGAGTTAAATCTTTTGCTTTTTTACCAACATCAATATTAACTTGTTTTAAAATTTTTCTTGCAGTTGATATACCAATTCCAAAAAGAATGGTTAAACCAATTTCAAGTCTCTTTTCATCTTGTACTGTTATTCCAAGAATTCTCATAAATTATTGCTTTTGTTTATGCTTAGGATTAGAACAAATCACACGCAAATGTCTCTGGCGTTTAACCATCTTACATTTATCACATATTTTTTTTACTGTTGATCTAATTCGCATAAAATAAATTAAACTTTATTAAAACACACAAAAACAAGGGAAAAACCCTTATTTTTCAGTATTAAAAACTCTTCATAAACTATAATTACTATAATACACCATTCTAAAAAAAATTACAACCTTTTAATTATCCTTCCTTTTCCACCATAAGGATCAAGCACGACTTCAACTGAATCCCCTATTAAAACTTTTATTCGATGCATACGCATTTTACCTCCTAAATACACTAAAATTTCTTTCTGACCTTCTACTTTGTCTTCTATTTTTACTCTAAACAAGGTGGAGGGTAATGATTCAGTAACAACTCCTCTTGCAGTTAAAATTTTTTCGTTTTTTGGGTCACTCATTAAGTTAGCATATCATACTAAATTTATAAACAAAGGTCAATATATATAATGTTAATAAACTATATTTTACTAAATTTATTTAGGATAATTTACTATTACTTCTATACTTTTACTTTTTTCAGGAAAAGATGATTTCCAAAAAGGACGAATCACTAATTCAGCAGAATCGATATTTGGATATTGTAATAAAATTTGATTAAAATATTTTTTCTTTTTATTCAATACATCAGTGACAAACTTAGCTTCATCAACTTTCCAAATAATTCTAGGAGCACCTGACAATGTAAAACTTATACTTTTAATATCAGCACTAGAGATATCCTCTTTATCAGAGAAAGAAAAAGCTAAATCTCGAATATTTGGTATATATATATCACCACCATCATATTTATCAATGATATCTTCTCCTATTTTCTTAGTTAATTTTTTTTCATCAAAAAGAAAACCATAAAGTGTACCTTTAACATTTACAGTTATCATATTATCTTTACCAGGTATAAAATTGATATTTTTATCATCAATATCTAATATAATAGCATCTTTAAATAAGATGAAACCACTTGGAATTTGATCAGAAACTTTCTTTAAAAGTTTAGTTTCTAATGTAGACTTGAGCTCACTAACTGTGGTTGCCTTATCTAGTGAAGATACTACTGAAGTTTTTCCTTTAAAACCACCAGTTATATTTCCTTTTGACCTAGCATAAAATTTAGAATACTTAGATGTACCCTTAAAACCAAAAACCTTAAAATCAATCGGCGCACTATTATACTCTTCACCAGATGAAGATCCATAGATATCCACTTCTATACTTCCTGGTTTACTATTTATCATTCCAGGTACTATTATTTTTTTACTAGTTTTATAAATTTTTCCATTTGATCCTTCTAGACGTGTATCAATATCTAATATCTGAGAAGAAGAACCATAAGAATTATAAATTATTACAGTACCTTTAGCTGGTATCTCTACTTCTTTTTCTTCTCCTCCTTGTATTGTTTTATTTTCTTCTCCAGAAATAACAACTAAATCAAAAGACAAGCCTTGGGTATTTGAATCTTTTGTTGCAGATAAATTTTCATTTATTGGTATTTCTTTTATCTTAGGAGTTATGGTAATTTTTGCTCCTGAAAATAAAAAAGAGAGTGCAAAAAGTAAAAAAACAACAGATATCAACGCAACTAAATAAAATCTATATTTAGACTTTTTATTATTTTGATTTATTTTATTAAAAATAATTTCTTTTTTATCTTCTTTTTTTTCTATTCTTTCAGTAAAACTTTCAACATTATTAACAGGCCATTCTTTAATAGGTCTTTGTGTATTTTTTACTCTCACCATATCTTGAAGTAAATTTCTTGACATAATTATATTTTAACAAATAAAACGATTAATATAAATAGACTCAATAATAATAAATGGATCTCGTATTACATTTTCTTTAAAAGTTGTAATATTATGAAGTGTTTGAATACCTAGAAAAATAATCTTAAACTCTGATTCAGATAATGTATATTGATTAAATTGTTCATTTTTAATAATCTTTGAAAAAAAATCTGCTAAATTTTGATCTACAGTAATAAAAACAGTTGCAGGAATAGAAATATCATTAGAAAGATTAACTAATGATTCTTGAAATCCTTTTAACCATTCCATCTTTAATTTATTCATAATCGGTTCAAATTTTTTCTCTGCAGACTCTTCTATGTGATCATCTTTATATAAAGAGATAAGAGATTTTGCTTCACCTAAAGTACAATTTAAATTCTCTGCTATTTTACGTATCATAAAATTATAACCAAGTGGATACGAAATAGAATCATTTAATATGTCTTTTTTTATCATAGAAATATCTGTAATCTCTCCACCTATATCAACCAAAAGAAAACTATCTTGGTCTAAAAACATATCTCGTGATACAATAAATGAAGCCATAACAAAAGAAGAAAATCTAATATCATTAGAATGAAAATGTCTAAATATTGTCTCCTCTATTTTTTTCAATATTTGGTCTCCACCAATAGATAGAAAAACAACCATCTCAAGTTTTTTAGTTTTTTTATTAAATGGGTTAGAAGTTTGATAACCATTCAATAAAGTCTTCATATTCTTAAATTCAATGAGACGAGTTTTATTATTAGAATTTGAAAAATTCTTTAAATGTTCTTCCTCAAAAATATTAATCTCTTTTTTAATTAAATCATCAACTAGTTTAGAGGTAAATAAAAATGGTGTATTTTTTTCAAGTTTTATAACTCTAGTCTGAGAAGCATACCAAGGTGATGAAAGAACACAGAAAATCTTTATCGGTTTCCCTATTCCCATCATACACAAT
The DNA here is from genome assembly GCA_002792755.1 of Candidatus Nomurabacteria bacterium CG_4_10_14_0_2_um_filter_30_12. Taxonomy (GTDB): domain Bacteria; phylum Patescibacteriota; class Minisyncoccia; order Phycocordibacterales; family UBA9973; genus UBA9973. Next base: position 8,934 of record PFOY01000034.1, on the reverse strand, counting down.
TTACTAGCTACTATTTCGAGTGATTTTATTGTTAAAGATAAGAATCTATCAATATTTACTTCATTTTCAAATATTATAGGTTCACGAATAGATAAAATGATTTTAGGGATTCCTTGTTTTTGTATTTCAAAAAACGCACCTCCTACAGAAGAAGACCTAATATCAAAAACTAATGCTAATTCTTTTTCATCTTTTTTTCTAGAAAAGATTCTCATAAATATAATTATATCATATATAAAACCAAAAAAACTATAAAAGTATAGCTTTTATCCTACGTACACCAGCTGAAACAGCCTCTTCTTTTAAAATTTTGAATTCTCCTAATTCTACAGTATTTTTGACATGAGGCCCTCCACAAAATTCTTTAGAAATTTGATTACCTTCTTTATCTTCTATAAAATAAACTGAAACTATCTCGGGATATTTTGCACCAAATTCCATTTCTGCACCTAATTTTTCAGCTTCTATAAGTGGCATTTCGTAATGAATAACTTTAAGAGAATCTTTAATTTTATTATTAACAAAATCTTCTACTTTTTTCTTTTCCTCATCAGTTAATTTATGATCACAAATAAAATCTATACGTAAACGTTCTTCTGTGATATTACTTCCCTTTTGTTTTACTTCTTTACCTACAACATATTGCAAACCAGCTAAAAGTAAATGGTGTGCAGTATGCAATCTAATAGTTTTTTCATTATGATTAAGAAGGCCACCCTTAAACATACCAATAGACGCAGTCTGAGAAAGTTTCTGGTGCTCTATCATCTTTTTATTAAAATCCTCAAGATCTATTTTTTTATCTTTCTCTTTAGCTAATTCAAGTGTTAATTCAATCGGAAAACCATAAGTGGTTGCTAAAATAAAAGGATCAATTCCCTTCTCAAATTCTTTTAAACCTCTTTCTAAGGTTTCACGAAATTTACTTTCTTCTTTTTCAATCTCTTCCTCTCCATTTAAAACATAAATATTTTTATATTTTTCTATGTTTTTATTAATTATATTTTTTAATAATTCATTAGAAAATCTAACAGCACGACGAATTAATCTTCTTAAGACATAACCGCGATTAGTATTTGAAGGCAAGATACCATCTGAAATAATAAATAATGCAGCTTTTAAATGATCTACAACTATTCTCTCTTCTTTTGTATTTTGATTATTAAATAAATCAGTCTCATAAACACTTTTCTTTTTTTGTACTATTGAAACCAGTCTCTCAAAACCCATACCAGTATCTATTCCTATAATATCTAATTTTTTAAGTATCGCTTCACCTTTATCTAATTTCTCACGAGAACCATCACAAAAATATTCATTAAAAACTATATTCCAAATTTCTAAATCTTCATTATTTACATTTTTACAATATATTTCTGTTGTTGGACCACATGGACCAGCATCTCCAGTAGGACCCCAAAATACATCACTACCTTCTTCTTTAATTTTAATATTTTTATCAAGTTCTTTCCAAATATTTATTGATTCTTCATCTTTAGGAACATTTTTACTTCCTTCGTATACAGTAACATAAGAAATATCCAACATCATTTCTTTTGTGATAAATTCATAAGCATATTTTATTGCTTCTTTTCTTCCATATCCACCAAAAGAAAAGTTGCCTAACATTTCAAAGAATGTTAAATGAGAAGAATCACCAACTTCATCTATATCTCCAGTACGTATACATTTCTGAATTGTAACAACATTTAAACTTCCAAAATCTTTTTCTGCATCTTTTGAATTAGTATAATATTGTTTAAATTGTTGCATTCCAGCAGTAGTAAAAAGTACAGAAGGGTCATTCTCAGGCACCAGCGAAGAAGATGGAATTATTTTATGCTCATGTCCTTTGCGAGTTTCAAAAAATTTTAAAAATTTTGATCTAATTTCATCTGACTGCATATTTTTACAAATTAAAATTTTAACTAACTTTTTAACTGACCTATATCATCTCCTGAAATTCTTATAATTGGTTTTTCAAGAATATTCATAACAATAAAAATAAACAACACTAAAACCGTTGAAATGATCGCTAGGTTAAAAAGTCCAAATCCTGAAGCCATACCTATACCAGCTGTCACCCAAAGCCCACCAGCAGTAGTAAGACCTAAAAGACGAGAATCTCTAAACATTATTATTCCAGCACCAAGAAAACCTATACCTACGATAATATTAGATGCTATCATTACAGGATTAAAACCAGGTAAATTTATATACTTTTCTCCCATCATTTCAGAAATAATTATAAAGAGAGCTGCACCCATAGAAACAAGTGCATGAGTCTTCATACCAGCTTCTTTGTGTACAAAAAGACGTTCAACACCAATAAACATACCTAATAAAACAGCTACTGTTAATTTTAAAATAAAATCACCATTTTCTAAAAAAAATTGTTCCATCCCGTTAGAGATAGGAAATCTCTAGATTTCCGTACCTTAATTAATGTTTAATAATAAAATTAATTTTGAAAATTAATTTTTATGAGTCCCGAAAAACAACTACATAATCTCTAACGGGATCCATATGTTTATATTATATAACAATTCCACCACCTAAACAAACATTTTTATCATATAACACACAAGATTGACCAGATGCAACCAAAATAGGTTTTCCAAAAATTATTTGTGCAAAGTTCGACTTTGCACACTTTATTTTACAAAGTAAAAATTCTCCATGATATCGAATCTGAGCTTTATAATCTTTACCTTCTTGGGGTACACTCAGAATCCAATTTACATCTTTAATTTTCACAGAATACAAAGCAGTGCTTTCTTCGGCATACGCAATATTAGTTTCATTAACCACATTCAAGTTCGAGTACGTACCGTGAGAAAGCAGCTGCTTTTTATTCTGTTGAAAATTTTTATCTTGTGATACATATAAAATATTTTTCTTTAAGTCTTTACCTATAACATAATAAGCTCCATCTTTTGAACCTTTTTTTGTAATAACAAAACCATGACGTTCTCCTAATGTATGAAAAACTACTCCACTATGATACCCTATCTCTTCTCCATTTTGATTTAATACTTTCCCTTTTTTTTCTTTAATATAATGTTTCAAAAAATCTTTCAAATCTACAGCACCTAAAAAACAAATTCCTTGACTATCTTTCTTTTCTGCAACAGGTAAATTAAATTTTTTCGCAAGTTTTCTAACTTCAATCTTTTTTAAATGACCAATTGGAAACAAAATTCTTTTTAATTGTTCTTGTTTTAAAGTCCAAAGAAAATAACTCTGATCTTTTGATGTGTCAACACCATTACCTAAAAAACATAAAGCAGTGCTTTCTTCGGTATACGCAATATTAGTTTTGTTAACCATATTCAAGTTCGAGTACGGGCCATGAGAAAGCAAATGCTTTATGTTTTTTGAAAAATTTTGTGCATAATGTCCAGTTGCTACATAATCTGCACCAATAGAAATAGCTTTTTTAAGAAATACACCAAATTTCACTTCTTTATTACACATTACATCTGGATTAGGAGTTCTACCTACCTTATATTCAGATATCATATAATCAGCCACTTCTTTCTTATATACATCAGCTAAATCAAAAGTCAAAAATGGAATATCTAAATGTGCTGCAACTCTCATAGCATCAAGTCTTTCTTCTTCTTCATTACATTTTAAAAAATTTGGATGCCAAGTACGTATAAAAACCCCAACGACTTCGTAGCCTTGTTTCTTAAGTATCGCAGCTGATACAGCACTATCTACTCCTCCTGATATTCCAACAAAAACTGTTTTCTTCTTCATATTTATTCAAAATATAAAATAGTGCTTTTTTCGACATACGCTGCAACAAAATACATAATGACATCAAGTTTGTATGCGGGTCGTGAAAAAGTAGCTATTTTATATTTTGATATTACAGTTTCATTAGTTTTTTGTAAAGCTTATATGTGGCATAAGCATCTGAAAGAGCATCGTGTGGACATTCATTTTTTATATCAAAATGTTTACATAATTCACGTAAAGAAAAATGTGTAATATTCTTTTTTCTATGTAATTTTGCCCAAGCTAAAGATATAGTGTCTAATTTATGATAATGCATAGTATTTTTTAATCCAACTTTCAAAAAATTATATTCCAAAAATCCTGAATCAAAAGAAACATTTTGTCCTATCATTATGCAGTCTTTCACTTTTTCAGAAAGAATTTTAATTGCTTCTTCTAAAGAAAAAGCGTTTTCCCAATCTTTTTTATTATAATGAGTAATTTTAATAGATATAGGTTCAGCACTTTTTATTTTTTTTAGTTTTATTTTTAATTCAAATTTTTCAATTACTTTTAATCCAGGTGTTGTTATGACACAACCAATTTCAATAATCTCATGTTTTATTACATTAAGTCCTGTAGTTTCTATATCTATAAAAGCTAAATTGTGTTTTCTCATAAAATTTTATAAAAAATGTAGAATAGTACTTTTTTCAGCATATGCTGCAACAAGATACATAATGACGTCAAGTTCGTGTGCGGGTCATGAAAAAGTAGCTATTTTGTATTTTAAATTATTTTTATTTCAAATACTTTAATTTATTAACCTTATGTTCTGCAAAAGTCTTTGCATAGTGTATATTACCATCTTTATCATGTAAATAATAAAGATAATTAGAAACTTCTGGATATATTGCAGCTTCTATTGATTTTATTCCAGGATTAGAAATTGGATTCTCTGGTAACCCTTTTGTTTTATAAGTACTAAGCTCTGCATCTACTTGCAAAGGCATACCAATAAAAATTCTATTCCATAAAATTCCAGAAATAACTTTTCTATCTATATCTCCATTGGCTTCTTCTTCTATTAAAGAAGCCATAATTATAATATCTTTTTCAGTTTTACCTGATTGCTTTATAAAAGGCCTAATAGGTATTATTTTTTTCTCAAAATTACTATTCATAGATGATAATACATTTTGCTCATCATCTGTAGTAAGAAAAAAATAAGTATCTGGAAATAGATAACCTTCCATTTTTTGTGCTTCTAATAAAAATTCCTTTTCCTTAAAATTTGGCAACCTAGAAATAAAAATTTTAGAAATATCAAACACATTAAAACCTTCTGGTATAGTCACTTTAACTGGTGCTAGGTGTCTTTCTTTGTTTACTATACGTCTAGCAACTTCAAAAACAGATATTTTACTTTCAAATAAATAATCTCCTGATGCTAAATATTTCTCACCACCTAAAATTATTACAAAAGTTTCAAAAATAACCCTAGAACGAATAATATTATTTTCTTCTAGATATTTTGAAGTATATCTCAAACTTGAACCTTCTTTTATATTTATAATAGTATCTATTTGAAAATCATATGGAGCGCTAAAAAATAAAAAATATGTAAATAAAAAAAGTATTATTATACCAATAATATAAATAGCACTTTTCTTATTAGAAGAATTTAATTTAAAAGAATTATTATCTACAGAAACTATATTATTTAACAAATTCAAATCTTCCATAAATTAAATAGGTAAATTTGTAGGAGGAGAAGCTTCTTTTGATTCTATACGTTCGAGTGTAGGAACCTTTAATATCTGACCAGGGAAATGCCACAAAGTAGCTATCTCTTCAGTATTTAAGATATTTATATGATGGTGAAAAAAGTTAGGAAATAAAAATGGAGAAAGTGGCCAAGGTAAATGTATTTTATGTCTCATTGGTGGATGAAAAAATTCTCGTTCTCTATATTCTTTAAGCATTCTATCTGATAAATGCATAATTTTTTTACTAGAAAGAGGAAAAAACCCAGCAATAATATTAGAACTGAAAGCATCAGCTTGAGTAGAATTTATACGAGTAAGTTCATTAATAAAAGGTGCAGCATATTGACGAAAAATAAGACGAATATTTCTACGATTATTCATATTAAATACTTCTTTCTTGGCGACATAACATATTCTAATTCCAGTATCAAAACCAACTTTCAACATTTTTTTACCAGCTCCTTCCATCATAGACTTCATAAAATCAGGAGAACGAACTTCTTTTGAAAATGTATGGTCTGGTTTTTCACGAGCACTCGTAAACTCCTTTAATGATCTCAAAATTTCTTCTCTCCCTTCTTCTACCCAATCATGATACTGATAAAAAGAAAACATACCTTCTTTCTGAATGTTATCTATTAAATTAAAAAGTGAAAAACTCTTTTCTTTTGTACGAAATTTTTTCTTAGAAGGAGTAATAACAATTTGCATCCACATTTGCTCTCCTTTGCTAATTGAACCAAAAAGCTCTACCACTGGAGAAATAGGATCAACTTTATATTCTTCTTTTGGATCTTTGTCTAAACCAAAATCAATATAAGTTTTAATCGGATATACATCTGGTTTTGCTAATCTAAACTCACAACCCCATAAGTTCCAAGCACTATCTGGAGTAATTTTATCAACAGCCAAAGTATAATCATCTACCACTTTTATTTGTGCTTGTGGATATTGTGCATACATTTGAGTTTCAATCAGACTTTTCAAACGTGAAGGAATACGAATATAAAAATGCACTTGTCCATCTAAAGACACTAGCTCCAAAGAAAACCAAAACCAAACGGCTCCCTGCCAATATGTCTCAATTCCTCCTTTATTACTAAAATGAAAAAGAGCATTAGTAACAAAAAGCTCCATTGCTTTTGGAGATCTCACTACATCTCTTGGTGGAACTATTTCAAGTAAAACCCACTCAATACCAGAAATAAAATTAGCTTGTACATAATGAATCCAAAATTGATGAGCAACAAAAGCTAAAGCTATCGTTATTACAACAGGTAAAATTCCAAGAAGTATCTTATAAGTCCAAAAAGCTACAATATCAAATTGTAAAATAAAATATCCAAGTATTAAAAAAGCAAGTGCTAGCCAAAATTGTTTCATCTCCTTTAATATTGTATCCATACTATCTATATTTTATATTAAAATATAAATAAAGTAAACGAAAAGAGGCATATCTAAACTTAGATATGCCTCTTTTAGAAAACAATATAATTAAATTACAGAATAAAAACCATTTTTATTCTTTTTGAAAAATTTAGGATTTACAAGATTAACTAAAATAGTATTTTTTTTAAAATATCTTTCTTTCATAACTCTTTCTACTACATCATCTTTTGAAAGTGGACCTTCTCTTTTTAAAATATCACGAATAACTTCACGAGCTATACCTGTCTTATACCCCCATTCAGCAAGTGCATAAAGGCCACGTCCAACTAAAACAAATCGTGAATCTTTAATGAGTTCATTGTGGCAAGTAGCATAATGTGTCTTGCGTCCAAAAGTTTTAGTAATAGAATCTGCAACTTCTTTAAAATGCATAGGTGAACCATGTTTTCTCATTACAAGAAAAGCATAATCTTTAACTCCACGAGTATGTACATTTGGTGAAGTTGCTTTTCCCCATTCTCCTAATGGATTTTTAGAAATAGTCTTAGACATAGAAAGCCATCTTTTAACAATCTCTTCATTTCTATAATGCTCAGCAACATCTTTCATCTGATCAAAAAATCTTTTAATCATCTCAGTCTCTAGTATTAAATCTTCATCATTTAAACTTATATAAAGCTTCTTAAGAGAATCATGTACCTTTGAAGCCATTTCATCATCTACGCTCCAACGTGTTTTAAAATGATTATCTTCTCTATGTTTTTTGAAAAAATCTCCTAATTCTAAATAGAAATGAATGTGATTCTGTATATTTCTATCTTTTGAAATATGTAACAATAAATCATGTTCAGCAATAATTGACCCTAAAGAATGTATCAACTGCTTTAATTCTTCAAAAACTACCTGTTCTTCTTTATATGCAGCAGATCTCTTGATTAATGATAAAGCAGAGTCTTCTATCTGACGAACACGCTCTCTTGTTATATTATATTTTTTACCAATTTCATCAAGAGTTTTGCTCTTTGCATCAGGTGTCAAACCAAAACGATTCATGATGACATCACGTGTACGATCTTGAAGATGAGATGTTATTCTTTTTGTTACTTGTTTTGGCTTAAAGGATATTGTTGACATAATTTTTTATTAAATAACTTTCTTTAAAAAAATATTTAATACTATATTTTATATAATACACTTAGTTTACTTAATGTCAACTAAATTTTATTTTTTCCTTTGTGATTTAACTCTATCTAATTCAGTTAAATATTTTTTACGAATTCTTACTGATTTTGGAGTAATTTCTAAATATTCATCACCATTCATAACTTCTAACCCACGCTCTATACTCAAAATAAATGCTGGATTTAGATATACTACTTCATCAGTGCCTGATGCTCTCATATTAGTAAGCTGTTTACCTTTTATAGGATTTACAGACATATCATCTCCCTTTAAAACATTACCTATAACCATACCCTCATACACCTCTGCACCATGTTCAATATACATTATACCACGTTCTTGTAGATTTGCAAGTGAAAAAGAAACTGCTTTACCTGCAACCATTGAAACCATTGATCCATACTCACGTTTTTTTATTTCATCTGCATATTTTTCAAAACCAGTAACTCGTGAAGACATTATACCTTCTCCTTTTGTATCTATAATAAATTCACCACGATATCCTAACAACCCACGTGTTGGTATATTAAAAACAATTCTTGCTATACCTTGTTTCTCCATCATGTCTATCATCATACCTCTTCTCTTGTTTATTTTTTCTATAACTACTCCAGATGATTCCATCGGAACATCTACAACTAATTCTTCATATGGCTCTGTTTTGATTCCATCTTTTTCTTTAATTATTACTTCAGGTTGAGAAACTTGTATTTCAAATCCTTCTCTTCGCATATTTTCTAGCAATATAGCGACATGAAGCTCTCCTCTCCCATAAACTTTAAAAAACGAGGGTCCCATTTTATCTCCTTGATCAGGAGAAAAATCAACCTTTAACCCTACGTTTATTTCAAGTTCTTTTTCTAGCCTT
>PFOY01000042.1:2024-4027 GCA_002792755.1 Candidatus Nomurabacteria bacterium CG_4_10_14_0_2_um_filter_30_12 | reverse complement strand
CTAACATATTCAATACCCTCTTGTGCTAAATATCCAGCTATAATTTTATTATTGGCAAATTTAGTACCAGTAATACCACTAGAAAGAACAGACATAAGTGATATGACCGACACTGTAAAAATAGAAATGGCGACAAGTGTCTCTACTAATGTAAACCCCCGCTCTGCCTTAGCAGAGCTCACACCAATATTCATTGGTGTGGGGGTAAACCCTTTATTCTTTTTTATCCCGTTAGAAGTTTTCATAAATATTTTTTATTATACTTTTACCAATTAGTGAACTTCTAACGGGATTTATTTTCTCTTTTTGCATTTTAATTCGTAATTCGTAATTATTAATTCGTAATTAATTTATTGTCTATCTAATAATCTCTGAGAAACTGAAGTTTGTAAAGAAAAAGGTATCAAAGACCCATTGCTCTCATCTATAATCGTTCCAGATAATCTGATAGTCACCAACGGTTGCAGTGTATCTGATGACTTTGCACCGACAACAGTAAAACCAGAATCTTTATCAATTTCAATACCATCCGGTAAAAGATTTGTATAGGTTACTACTCCATCAGTAGATTTATAAATTATATTAGAATATATTTGATACACCCATCGACTACCATCATAAGATGATGTAAATGCTATATTTTTGTCACCTGTACAATTTAAAAGTGTATTTTTACCTAATATATCACCAACATTACCACAACTATACTCAGACCCTGTTCGTATATTTCTAGACATATCTTCCATAATAAAACTCAAATTATCCATAATAGAACGTGTGCTCTGAGATCTTTTATGAAGAGCATTTGCATTCAAAAGAGCTCCTAGGCCTATAGTCACAATAACTAAAAAAAGAGAAATAGCTATCATCGTTTCTATTATCGTATATCCACCACTATTTGATTTTTTAATTCGTAATTCGTAATTCATAATTTTTAATTATCATTTATTTGAATTCTACCTGAAGGATAAACTAGTATATCAGATGTAATTGGTGGTGTATCAGCAGAAGAGATAGTAATCTTAAAATGATTAAAACCAGTAGTTACAGAAGTACTATCTGCAAAACTGAAAACCGCACCAGAATTTGGCCTTTTAAAAGTAATAGACAAAGGAGTTGAAATAAGGATGGAATCAGAATCTAAACAGGCTTCTGTTACACAATTATATATTTTAAATGTATTTCCTTTCGTAATAACAATATTATTTAAACACTCCCCATTACAATTTAAACCATTAAAAAAATTACTATTATTAAGGTCTGTAAAATAAAAAAAATGTTCAGGACTATCAGGATAAAAAGAAACTCCATAAGATGGTTTCCATGTTACTTTATTAATATAAGATTGCAAAGCTAGTGGTGGCAATTTACCAGAGACAGCTGCCTTTTGTGCTTCAACTATTTTCAATGCAATATCATTTGCTAAAACTCTAATATCTATTTTAGATTGGAAGCCATTATAATTAAAAAGAACGATAGAAGTCATCACAGAAAAAATACTTAGAACGACTATAAGCTCTACATAGGTCATACCAGCCTGGTAATTACGAATTACGAATTTAGAATTACGAATTTGTTTTATCATATCTAATTAAAAACCTATTGGAAAAAGTTGTAATTCAAAAAGAAATGCGACCAATACTCCTAAAACCAAAAATGGTGCAAAGGGAATTTCCGTCTTCATTCCATGTTTTTTTGAAAAAACAATAAGAATAAGCCCTAGTATTGCTCCAGACCAAAATGCGACTACCGCACCGGAAAGTATCCTAGAATACCCTAGAAGCCATCCTAGACCAAGCGCAAGCTTCGCATCTCCTAGACCCATCCATGTACCTCTTGAAACAAGCCACAAAATGGCAAAAGGTAATGCAAGTAATATTCCAGACAAAACTTCTAAAACAGTTGGAATATGAGGTAAAAATAAAAAATTAGAAAAGAAAAATAATCCAATAAAAGTCACTATACCAAAAATAACAGAGAAAATATCTGGAATTATTTTATGT
>PFOY01000042.1:0-1998 GCA_002792755.1 Candidatus Nomurabacteria bacterium CG_4_10_14_0_2_um_filter_30_12 | reverse complement strand
AAGAACAGAAAACATAACAGCATAATAAGCATAAGAAATAGTAAAAGTAAGTGTATTCAAATAAAATATATCCTGAAACTTTAGAAATATTCCCGCAAAAATTAATCCAGAGATAAACTCCACTATTGGATATTGGATAGATATTTTTGATTTACAATTCTTACATCTTCCCTTTAATATAAGAAAGCTAAATAATGGAAAAAGCTCATACCAAGAGAGAGCGTGCTGGCAAGTCATACAGCCACTTCGCCCACCAAATGTTCTAGATGTATTAAATCTAAAAATAACAACATTTAAAAAACTACCAATAATAAGACCAAGACCAAAGAATATAATTGTTATAATGAGTGTCATAATGTTTTAAATTACTTATAAATACTTATCTGAAATAATTTTTAAATATTCTACAAACAACGGTATGTTTTTATGCATATCTTCAAATTCTCTTTTTATTTGGATACTTTCGTACTTGTGAATTATTGCATTCCTAGTGCCAACACAAAAAGATAATTTTTGCAGTAAATCATCTGGGAAAATTGACTTACCAATTAAATTACCAAATGTTTTAAAATATGTGTCACCAATTTCTAAATTATTAGTCTCAATAAGAATCTGATTGCAGTCAATAATCGCATCCACAACAAGCTGAAAATATCTCTCAGATGCACCACGAAGAAGATCGTTGGATTGAAACTCTTCGAAAGAATTAGGCAAAAATTCCTTGAGTTTTGGTAAGTTATCAATAATAAGTCTAATTTTTGTTTTTAAAATATCCATCTCGTTAGAAATTTATATTTAACTAATAATACTCACCTAATATAGCCCGTTTTCAATATTTCAATTATTTCTAACGGGACCCATATTTATATTTTACAAACTCGTTCTTTTAGAATTCTAAAATAATTATCTCTAAAAGGTTGAGTATCAACAAAAACCTTCCACGCGTGAAGCTTTAAGGCGAAGAAGGATGCATTTTCTCGTTCATAAAGAACTCGTCCTTTATTGGTAATTGAATAAAGCATCAGTGGTCCAGCCGTTTTCATATCCACTATATTAATAAGTCTTTCATCCCTAACACGCAAAATAGGCATCAGACCAAAAATAATCTCGCTCTCTTCTGCTGTTGAAAACTCTCGCTCAGATAGATAAGCAACATCATAGTCGCTCTCATCGTGTATTCGCCCAGTAACCCGTGAACCAAAAAGAACTAAAAGCTTTAACTCGTGTTCATTTGCGAGTTCACTAAGTATTTTTTCTATTGTTTGATTAATGATAATCATGTGTTTATTATATCACATATATAAAAAACTAATTGTTTAATAAAAATACTTTCAGTTTGTTTATATTTTAGTCAAGTCTTTTCGATATTTGCGTATAGTTTAGTCAGAATTAACTAGAAAGCTTAAAAAATATAGCTAAAATACCCGACCAAATATCATAATACACATAATCCCAAACAAAAAAGCTAACCTTAAGGTTAGCTTTTTTGTTTATCAAGAACTCTATTTGATTAACTTAATATTACTTATTTTTTACAACCTGATAAACCAGAAGGTGGAAGTGCATTTGCAACACTAGTGTAATAAGTACCAGCATTAGTCTTTTCATCAGACCAACCAGTAGAATCAACACACCATGCACCAGTCGTCATCTTAACAGCGACAGCCCATTTTCCACCATCAGAAGGTCTTTTTGCTTCACTAAAACAAGTAGCATCTGCTGCGGTTATAGTCGAAGGTACTATACCCTTAAATAGAGAACCAAGACCATTATTTGCAGTATTGAAAAGTCCTTGATTTAAAGTACAAGCTTTATAATTATGTGCAGCAGATATACCTGTAAACATTTCTGCCTGAGACAACATTGAAGCTAATTGAGCTTTAACTTTCGCATCAGTAGCTTTAGCACGAGCACCACTTAGTGATACAAGCACGACTGATGCCAAGATACCTATGATGGCTACCACGACCAAAAGTTCTATCAATGTAAAACCTTTTT
>PFOY01000008.1 GCA_002792755.1 Candidatus Nomurabacteria bacterium CG_4_10_14_0_2_um_filter_30_12 | reverse complement strand
AGGCTTCTCCAAAGACAGTAGAAACAGCACTTTGTGCTTCCATTGAACCCAACTTTGCTTTAGTTTGACCTTCAAATTGAATTTCTCTAAGCTTAACAGAAACGACAGCAGTGAGTCCTTCTAATACATCATCACCAGTAAACCCGCCTTCAGACTCTTTCATCATTTCATTCTTCTTACAATAAGTATTGAGCGTTCTAGTCAAAGCAGTCTTGAAACCTGTTATATGTGTTCCTCCTTCACCTGTGTATATATTATTTGCAAAAGGAACTATATGATCAACTATGTCATCCACATATTGTAAAGCTATCTCGACACCCACACCATCTTGTTCTTTTTCTACACTAAAAATATGACTCTGAATTGGTTTTTGAAATCTATTATAATATTTTATTAAAGAAATGAGTCCACCTTCAAAATAAAAAGAAGTAGAAGGTAGCTCAAGTTTTAATTCTCTGAAATAAAAAACGTTGGAATCATCTATTTTACCTTCATAACCCCTTGCATCAATTATCAAAATCTTAAGTCCTTTTACGAGATAAGCTTGCTGGCGAATATGATTTACAACAGTATTCCAATCAAATTTAATATCTTTAAAGATTTCTTCATCAGGCTCGAATGTGACAATAGTACCATTAAGCTTAGAAGAGCTAACTTTCTTAACTAATGCTTTTTTCTTTCCTTGAGAATATTCTTGAAAATATTTACCACCATCTTTGTGTACTTCTGCCCTGCAATAAATAGAAAGTGCATTTACTACTGAAGCACCTACTCCATGTAATCCTCCAGAAACTTTATAACCTTCACCTCCAAATTTTCCTCCAGCATGGAGAGTAGTCATTATTGTTTCTAAAGCTGAAACTTTTGTTTTTTTATGAATATCGACAGGCACACCTCGTCCATTATCTGCTACTCGTACACGATTGTTTGGCAATAATACGACTTCTATGTCATCACAAAAACCTCCCATAGCTTCATCACGTGAGTTATCAAAAATCTCCCATATCAAATGATGTAAACCTTCAGGCCCTGTAGTACCAATATACATTCCAGGACGACGTCTTACAGGCTCTAAACCCTCTAAAACCGAAATATCAGAAGCATCATAATGATGCGCATTTACTTGTGCTTTTTTTATGTCCTTTTCTTTAGCCATTATTCAATAATTATATCAGAAATTACCTTACTTGCCAATCTACATTCTCCTTGATTTTATTAGTTATTTTAGTCATAATTTCTTCTACTTCTTCAGCTTTTAATGTTCTTTCAAAGGACTGAAAAACAAGCCTAAATGCATATGATATTTTTCCATCCCCACCTACAGACGAGGTAGGTTTCGTAAATGAATCAAATAAATAAGGTTCTTTAATTAACAAATCTGTACCATTTTCTATAAGTATTTGTTTTAATTTATCAACACTCTCTCCTTCCGGAATCCATACAGCGACATCACGAGAAATAAATGGATAAATTGACCAAGGTTTAAAAATAGCTTTTAGCTTATAGCTTTTAGCTTTTAGTAATTCATCATAGAAAAATTCTGAAATATTTAAATCTTTACAAAATTCTTCTAATGTTATTTCAACACAATTTTTCTTATCACAATAAGCAACATGCATTTCTTCTCCTTCTTTTTTAAACACTGTCCCAATTTCAAATATTTTAATATCATTCATTTCAAGTAATGGCATATTAATTTGATTTAATTTAAAACTTTCTTTGAGTCCATCACTTAGATTTGTTCTTAAGAATTTTTTATCTGAAGCAGAAGCAAGCACTTCTACTTCTCCTTTATCTCTAAAAGAATATGTCATAATTTCTGAATATCCATCATTCAAAAGTTTATTTCTAGACCAAAGAATTTTATAAGAAATTTCATTTATTTTGGGAATTAAATTTATTTCAGGTAATTTTTCTTCAACTCTTTCATATCCTAAAATTTTAATTACATCTTCTACTAGATCATGTGGCCCAGTAATATCAATACGTAATAACGGCACAATAATTTTAAATTCACCATTTTGTTCTTCATATTCAAAACCAAGTCTCTGCCAAACATTCTCAATGTCTTTCTTCAAAAAAGAAGTACCTAGCCTTTTATTTATATAATCTGCAGAAATAAAAATAGTTTTTTGTTCTGGTTTATTGGAATAAATATCTACAACTTCTTCTACTTCCCCACTAGCTAACTCAAAAATTAAAGAAGTAATAGATTCCATTGTTTTTCCACAAAGCTCTGGTGATATTTCATTTTCATACCGTTTAACTGCATCAGTTAAAATATTTATTTTCTTAGCTGTTTTTCTAGTGGAAATAGCATCAAAATTAGCAACTTCTATTACTATATTTTTTGTATTATTATCAACTTCAGCCTTCATTCCACCCTTTATACCAGCAACAGCCAAAGGATATCTCTCATCAGCAATTACTAAAATAGATTCATCTAAATTAATTTCTTTCTTATCAAGAGTAATTATTTTCTCTCCAACTTTTCCATTACGAATAATTACCTTTTCACTTTCTAGTTTATCTAAGTCAAAACAATGAATAGGCTGCCCAAGATCAAACATAACAAAATTTGCTGCATCTATAATATTATTGATAGACTTTTGTCCTATAGCTTCTAATTTCTCCTTAAGCCAAGCCGGACTTTTATCTACTTTTATATTTCTAATTATTCGTCCCATATAACGAAGACATTTATTATCTTTCATTTCTATCTTCAAATTAGTAGAGACTGGTTTAAAAATTTTATATTCTTTTTCTTTTAATTTTAAATCAAAAATAGCACTTATTTCTTTAGCAATTCCCCAGTGTGAAAGACAATCGTGCGCTCTGTCTGGTAAAACTTTAATATCAAAAATAACATCATTTTTTACTTTATCTAAACTTTCTACTTCAAAAGAATGAAAAATAATACCTTCAGATAATTTTTTAGAATCTGGTAATTTTTCTTCAAAATAATTTTGCAACCAATTATAACTAACTTTCATATTTTTTATTTTAAAATTGATTAAACCTTAAGTCTCCTTGATAAGCTGGACGAATATCTGGCATGCCATATTTAACGACCATGAGTCTCTCAAGACCTGGACCAAATGCAAAACCTTGATACTTATCAGAATCTATTCCACAATTTTTTAAAACATTTGGATGAACCATACCAGCACCACCCATCTCAAGCCACTTACCATTAAATTTCAAATCAAATTCAATAGATGGTTCAGTAAAAGGAAAAAAACTAGGACGAAATCGTAAATCAATATCACTACCTAATATTTTTTTATAAAAATGAGAAAGAACTCCTTTTAAATTAGACATATCTATGTTTTCTCCTATCATAAGTCCTTCAATTTGATAAAATTGCATTTCATGTGTCGCATCTGTGGCTTCATTTCTAAAACATTTTCCTGGAGCAATAATAGCAAAAGGAGGTTTACCACTAGATTTGACTAATTCTTCCATATATCTAATTTGCACATTTGAAGTATGCGTTCTTAAAACTTTTCCTTCATCTCCTTTAATATAAAAAGTGTCTTGCATATCACGAGCTGGATGATCTTTAGGAATATTTAAGGCATCAAAATTATGCCAGATATCTTCTAATTCTGGACCCGTAACAACCTCAAAACCTAAATCAGTAAAAATCTTTAATGCTTCATTAATAATTATTGAAAGTGGATGTTCCCTGCCCTTTTTTATTTCTTCTTTCATTATTAAAAATATATCATAAAAAATGAGTTTTTCCCAATATTTGGTATACTAAACTAATGAAAAAGATCGAATGGATTTTAATTATTTTAATAATTATATTTGCCTTAATTGGCCTTTATTTAGGGTGGCTAGATAATGGTCCTAGTTTTTAAACCTATTTATAAATCTCTGCCATTTTACAATATTCACATTCTGCATTTTGTTTACCATAAGATTTAAAATTACATTGTCTATCTACCCATTTACCTTCCTTCACTAATTCATCATAATCTTTAATATCTTTAATTAAAAGTTTTATCTTTTCTTTATCTATAAAAGTAGTATAAAAATACTCTTTATCATCTT
>PFOY01000006.1 GCA_002792755.1 Candidatus Nomurabacteria bacterium CG_4_10_14_0_2_um_filter_30_12 | reverse complement strand
TGTGAGTAGGGTTATACTTAATATGCTCCAAATCAAGATATGAAATTAAAGCTAATCAAAGCTATCCGCTGGACAGAAAAATACACTAAGACTGACATGATCTATGCGTTCAAAAATAGTTTTTGGTTACTCTTAGGCCAAGCTTTAAATTTTTTCCTTGCACTTGGTTTGCTTTGGGCTTTTGCCAACTATCTATCAAAAGAAATATACGGCGAATACCGTTTCTTAATAACTTCTGTTAATCTTTTAGGTTTAAGCACCTTGTCTGGAATAAATACATCTATAATTAAATCTGTCTCACGTAATTTTCGTGGAACAATTTATTTAGCTCTTTATACAAAAATACGTTGGGGACTATTAGGCTCTTTGAGTTCAGTATTAATTTCAATTTATTATTATATGAATGGAAATTCATCACTTGGTTTATCATTTCTTATGATTTCATTTTTTGTCCCGATTTTAGAAACATTTGCTATTTACACAGGTTATTTACAAGGTCTTAAAAATTTTAAATTACAAGCTTTTTTATATTCACTACAACGGATAATTGTTGTCTTGATAACAATTATTGCCATTCTCTTTTCTGGCAATTTATTTATTGTAATGCTTACCTACTTGATTACCACCTCATTAATGCAATGGTTAGGATATTTTATAACTCTTACAAAATATCCACCCAATTTAAATATTGACTCAGAAGCAATCTCTTTTGGTAAATATTTATCACTAATTGGCCTTGCCCGTATCGGTGCCCAAGGACTTGATAAAATTGCTCTGTGGTATTTTGCAGGATCAGTGCAGGTCGCAATGTATGTTATATCAATAGCTCTTCCAGGTGAAATCGTAAGTGCGTTTGGTCAAATAAATAATGTGGCTTTCCCTAAAATGGCAGAAAAAGAGCACTTCAATCTCAGATTATCCTTATTGAAAAAATATTTCACTTTCTTCTTATTGTTAATACCAATTGTTATTATTTATATCCTTGCAGTACCTTTAGTTTTTAAATTAATGTTTCCACAATACCTAGATAGTGTATTTTTTACCCAAATTGCCTCATTACTAATACTGTTTGTACCTAACGGACTATTAAATCACTACTTAATCATTACCAATCATAAAAGAGGTTTATATACCATTAATTTTAGTGAGCCACTAATAACTTTATTACTCTATGCATTACTTATTCCATTTTTGGGTGTAATTGGTGCAATCTTTACATTAATATTAAAAAATGTAATTAACACTATTATATTATTATACTTTTTTATAACACATAAAATTGAAAATTTCTAAATATCACCATTTTCTTTTAACATTCCTTTAATTTCACCTTCCGATAAAATGTAATTATTTTTAGAATTGTATTCTCTATTGATAAAATCTGTACCCCAATGCTTTCGTAAAGCACTCAGAGGGTCAACAAATGGTAAGATAACCATAAAATCTTTCATGTCAACGGCTCTCATACTCTCATCCAGTGTCATCAACATCTCATGATATTTTTCACCTGGTCGAGGACCAGATTCGGTTATTTGTATTTTCTTACCTTTACCATATTCAGAAACCAATACTTTTGCTAAATCACCAATGACAACGCTGGGCATTTTTAACACAAATACTTCACGTCCTTTGGAATTATTCATAGCGTGAAATATTAATTCAATTGGAGAGCGTAATAACATTAAATATCGTGTCATGCTACCGTCGGTGAGCGTAACTGGTCCTCCGGCGTCAATCTGGTTTTTAAATAATGGTACTACAGAACCAGCCGATCCAAGTACATTTCCAGCTCGTACACAAACAAACCTAGTTTTTAAATTTTTGAGACCAGAACCAATCACTATTTTTTCAGCCATTAATTTTGTTGTTCCATAAACATTGATCGGATTTACAGCTTTATCTGTAGACACAAAGATAAAATTCGAGATATCATTTTCTTGAGCACAACGCGTGGCATTTATGGTTCCGTTAATATTAGTAGCAATTGCTTCTTCATGATTGTCTTCACAAATGGGAACGTGTTTTAATGCCGCCATGTGAAAAAAATAATCAACTCCTCGGGACGCATCCCGCATTCTCTGATAGTCACGAACATCTCCAATAATACAAGTTATCTTCTTTCCAGCATACATACGAAGCATTTCAACTTGTTTGTGCTCACCACGACTAAAAACCACGACTTCTGCTGGATTATACTTTGCAAAAATAGTTTTTATTAAACAGGTACCCCACGAACCAGTACCTCCAGTCACAAATATCTTTTTCCCATTTAACATAAACTATTTTGCGTCTTTTATTTTTTGATAAGCTAAATCAAAAAACTGACCCGTATCCCAGACAGAATATCCAATTTCGGTCAAATCATATGACATAACCTTAGCAGCGCTACCCATTGATACCATAACCAATGACTCATCTTGTGGATATTTTGTGAGTAATTGCAGTGTTTTTTTCAACAAATCATCGTATGAATCCCAAGCATCACTTTGTGGAGCTTCCACAAATGAGGTACTCTTACCAAACTGATAATTTCCAAATCTAGCAGTATTTGAAGTTACCACAATTATATGTTTTGTGGCTAAAAAAACTAATATTTTTTTATAGTCAATATTTTGATTGTAGGTTGAATTAAAACATAAGGCACTACCGTACACTTTATTAGGATGGTAGTAGTTTTTCAAAAAAATTTTTGAGTTTGTCCAAAAATGGTACTGTTCTGGTATACCCATTTTAGAAAATTCTTCCTTAGTCTTTAAAATTAGTTCTGGATTAAAACAAACCAGCAATTTATCATTGTCTGATGACAAAACTTCTTTTAGTCTTTTCGCTAGGGCTGGATTATATTTTTGTCTCCAATCTCCATAATACAGACCAATACCTTGTATCATGTCAAAAATTTCATCACCAAATCGAACAATTGATTTATTTCCTGATATAAGCAAATCAATTGTCTTATTGTAGTCTAAATATTGGAAATTTTTATAGTTTTTCAACTCGGCATCGGCAATTCTATTATAGTAAAAACGTTTTTTAATAAAAGGTACTACTGCTATTGGGTTATCCAAAAACTTTTTATATCTATTTTTCCAAACACCAAAACTGACCATAATTCACTTATAGTAATATATACACAAAAGTAAAGCAAATGAACTACTCCTGGGTTCCAGGAATAATTGCAACTAATCTAGTAAAATAGACCGGTATGGCAAAAACACAAACCAGGGAATATTAAAGATTGAGTATTAATTAAATACTCGGCCTCGGAAACGACTTGGTTATCTATCCCCGTATCAAGTATACTATCAAAAAACAGGAATTGATTTAGAAGCAATTATGAGACAAAAATTAGTTGCATTAGAAACTAGAATCTAGCACTTATAAAATTCGTACAAATCACTTAATTGCGATCTCAAATCAGGTAATGGTTCATCACTTTCTAGGCATTTGTTAATTGTCTGGGGAGTTAGAAATGGAGTAATAATTATGTTTTTCTTATACACTTTCTTAATTAAACAAAGAACCTGATATTTACTTAAACATTCCTTACAACTAAATTGATTTAGTACAGTATAAAAATCCCAATTTAGAATTATCTTTTCGGCAATTTTTGCCCATTCTAAAGTAGTAATACCGTTCCAATAGTGATTATTATAACCAGATACTTCCTCATCTTGAAGTAGAAACCATTCCAATAGTGAATTGGATGATACTTTTTCATGTCCAATAATTGATGTTCTGATTATTTTGGTATTTAAAAATTCATCTTCAATCATTTTTGAAATTAAAGCCTTACTTTTACCATATTCATCATCAGCATCTCGTATGTCTGTTTTACTATACTTTTTTCCTACTTCTAATAAACCTGAAAATTCACAATCCGTGGATGGATGTATCACTGGTACGCCAAGTGTTTCAAGAAAAATTGGTAAATCATAATTAACTATTTTGTAAGCATATCTGGTTGGTTTTTTTTGCGGAATCTTTCCAATACAATTTATGATTAAATCAGCATCCAAGGTGGTAATTTTTCCCTTAAAATCCTGACCGGGCCATCGTTCTTCTATTGTAATAACAGCGAAATTTTTATTTTTACGGAAATAACGAAATACAGCATCACCAAGCATACCTTTGTGACCTAATATAAGTATTTTATTCATAATAGGTATCTCATTTTTGCAATGTGCTAATAAAACGTCTTTGCCCAATCTCTAAACCATGTTTCTCACATATTTCAACCCTACCAATTTTCCCCATCCTTTCAAGCTTCCCGACTTCAAAACATTGTTCCAACTTTTTTACCAAATCATTTGTATCACCTGTTTTAAAAATAAGTCCAGTAACTCCTTCTTTCACATAAACATT
>PFOY01000010.1 GCA_002792755.1 Candidatus Nomurabacteria bacterium CG_4_10_14_0_2_um_filter_30_12 | reverse complement strand
CTGTGTGTAGAGAAGTCAAACAGAATGATGAAGTGTTTGGAGGGCTTCAAGTTATATTTGTTGGAGATTTCTTCCAATTACCACCAGTTGTGAAAAGAGTAGATGAAAAAGATCCACAGGCTATGTTGATTAGAGATGAAAGAGAATCTATTTTTGCTTATGATTGTTTTGCTTGGGAGAATACAAAATCCGTCGTATGTTATATTACGGAACAGTATCGTCAAGATGATAGAGAATTTCTTTCTATACTTTCTGCTATTCGTCAAAATACTTTTAATAAAAATCATTTATATCAAATTGAGAAACGAAAAGTTCAAAAAGATAATTTTCCAGAAAATATTCCAAAACTTTTTTCACATAATATTAATGTTGATTTTGTAAACGATGAAACTCTTTCTAAAATTGAAAAAGAAGTAAAAATATTTACAATGTCTTCACAAGGCAAAGAAATACTCGTGTCTATTTTACAAAAAGGATGTTTGTCTCCAGAAAAATTATCTCTTAAAATAGGAGCTGAAGTTATGTTTACAAAAAATAATCAGAAAGAAAAATTTGTAAATGGTACCTTGGGGGTTGTTGTTGATTTTCATAAATCTTCTAAATATCCGATAGTTAAGACAAAAAATAATAGATTAATAGTAGTCGAGCCAATGGAATGGAGTGTTGAGGAAAATGGTAAGATTCGTGCGAAAATAATTCAGATTCCTCTTCGTTTGGCATGGGCAATAACTGTCCATAAGAGTCAAGGAATGAGCATGGATGGGGCTATTATGGATTTATCTCATGTATTTGAGTATGGACAAGGGTATGTCGCACTTTCTCGTGTGCGAAGGCTCTCAGGGCTTTATATTATTGGTTTTAATGAAAAAGCTTTTCAAGTACATCCAGATGTTTTATTGAAAGATAAAATATTTCGTACAGCATCGATAGATGCAGAAAAAGTGTTTTCAGAAATTCCTTCCGATAAACTTACAAAAATGCATGATGATTTTGTTATTTCTTTAGGTGGGAAAGTTATTTCTAAATTTAAAAATAAAAAAATAGTTAATAATAATTTTGAAGAAATTAGAAAGAAATTCCCAAATGCTTATAGACCATGGGTAAAAGATGATGATGAAAAGTTACGTATACTTTTTGCAAAAAATATGTCAGTGAAAGATATTGCAAAAGAATTTGGTAGAAAGAGGGGAGCTATTACCTCACGTTTAGAAAAATTAGAACTTGTTAAATAAAATAAAAGAAAAACCTGCTAATATATAACAGGCTTTTATTATTGTCTAAACAAAACTTTTCCTTTCTTAAAGATTTAAAATTTTAAGAATTATAAAAGTTATTACCCCAACAAATAAATAAAGAAAAATTTTTTTTATTATGCGTTTTGCATAACAAAAAAAAATTTCACTCATTTTATGATTGACTATACTAACTTCTTTGTCAATCACAAAGATATCAATATCTTTACTGTATTCCATTTCTGATCTCCTTTTTTAAGGATTATTTAATTTTTTCCATACAAAGTATAACAATTTTAGAGTAAATTGTCAAGTTTTTTATGTGGAAAAGTTATTTATCTAGTATGAATATAGAGATAAATATCTTCTATAGCTTTTACTGCATCACCAGCAGCTATGTTGTTTTGATGATATAAGATATTTGTGCAATCTCCAGCAGCCCAAATGCCAGATGTTTCTGTTTTTTGATTTAATGGGTTTATTTTGACACGCCCCGCTTCGTCTAATGTGACTATGTCTTTAATAAAATTAGTATTTGGTATTTGTCCGATTTCTACAAAAATACCTGAGACTTTTAATTCTGTTTCAGTATTAGTTATTTTGTTATTATAAATTACTCCTTCTACGAATTTCTCACCTTTTATTTCTAAAATTTCTACATTTTTAATAGCTTTTACATTTTCTTTCTTTAATACTTTTTCAATTGTGATTTCATCAGCTCGAAAAATATCACTTCTGTGAAGTATCGTCACTTTTTTACAATAAGCAGAAAGTTGTGCAGCAGATTCAAAAGCAGCATTACCTCCACCGACTACGACTACATCCATTCCACTAAAAATTGGACCATCGCATGTAGCACAATAGGTGAGTCCTTTGTGTTCTAATTTGTCTGCATTTTTTGCTTCTAATTTTCTGCGTCCACTACCTGTGGCTATTAAAATAGTTTTAGTTAAGAATTCTTCTCCAGATTCTGTTTTGACAGAAAAAGTTTCAGGTGTTGGACACTCAGATTTCAGGTGTCCAACACCTGAAACGATACTTGAGACTCTTTCTCCCTCTTTTACTTCTAATGTTTGGCCTTTTCCTGCATTAGCGAGTACATGTTTTTTGAAATTTTCAGCAAGATCAGCACCAGAGATAGAAGGAGAGCCAATCCAATTATAAATCTGTTCGGACACGATAGATTGACCACCCCATTCGGATGTTATAAATAAAGTATTTAGTCTTTTACGAGAAGCATACACAGCTGCAGCAGAACCAGCCGGCCCTCCTCCGATAATTATTAAATCGTAAATTATGTTCATAGATTCTAGTATAACAAAAAATACTAAACAAAATACTTGCATTTTTTAAATAGGTATGTTATAATTGAAACAGGTGAGATTGGCCCTAAACCAATTAATAAATATAGTTTTTTGTAATTTTAATAAAGGAGATAGTCATGAAAAATGGCAGAGCTCAAAAAACAAAAAAGTTCAATGAACTTCAGCTGTTGGAATTTTCCAATGCTGTTTCAATGGAAGTTTGCCGTTATTTAGTTAATGGTGAAATAACTTCTATCCAACTTCAGAAAAAACTTATTGAGAAAAAAAATCTTGTGCAAGAAGTTGCAAGAGATATTTCTCAAAAGTATTTTGTTCTCATTTCTGAAGATGTGATGAAAGCGAAAGAATTACTGACAAAATTTTTTCTGGAAGTGTTTAATTTCAGAATTAATCTTTCTAAAGCAGTTTTTCCAGAGAAAGAAGGATTTTCTGTATATATGTTGGTTCCACCGCAATTTCGCGGCAAAGAAGACATGGTGATTGAAACCGGAGCAAAAAAATTTGGTGTTGATTTTTACAAATATCAAAATCCGATTGCTTCAAATATTGATCGCGTGCTTGAGCAGAAAAGGCCAAATGGACTTTATGTATTTGCTCATCGTGGTGGAGACGAACCAGACGCTGAACATCTTGGTAAGTCTTATGATGATGCTATGTCCGTGCAAATGATCTTTGCAAATCCATTGGAATATTTACTTTTGACGCTGTTTCATAAATGGCTCAATGGTAAGTTTATGGATGTAAAAGGTTGGACTCGCACTAGTTCTCTGTGGTCTGGTGGCGTCTTGGTGAATGGCTGCTGGCGTTCGTCCGATGGTAAGCTCAGGCTCGGCAGTGGCGATCACGACAATCGCGGTTCGGGCGGTGGTCCTCGTCAGCTTATACTTTAATTTTTTTTCTTGTATTCTTTTCTATTTTGCTCCAACTTTGTTGGAGCATTTTTTTTTGCTACAATATATACGACTGTTAAATCGGTTCTAAGAGATTAGGATAACGATTTGTCATAATAAAGAAATTGCCTGCAAAATATTTAAGCGTAGTAAGACGCAACACATTGCTCGAGATGTCTCGGGAAAAACACAGAGGATGGCAACATTCTTGGTGAAAAGGATGATATTTTGCAGAAAGACTGTGGTCTGATGGCAACTTGGTGAATGGCTACTGGAATTCGTCCAATGGTAAGCTCAAGCTCAACAATGGCAATCACGACAATCGCAATTCGGACAATGGTCCTCGTCAGAAATTTCTCGCAATTAATCCTCTATCTATAATAGGGTATTTTGTGTTTTTATAAAATTTATCCAACCGTTTGTTTCTTTTGAAATTTCTTGTAATGCTGTTTCGATATTGATATAAGACCCTTCATTTAATATATGAATCTCATTTTCGATTCGTATGAGTTGCTTTACTAATTCTATGTCAATCCGCATTTTTTCAAGTATCAATAATTTTTTATTTTTTTCTGTAAAAGATGCTTCTACTGCATTTTGAAATATGTTTAGTATTTTCCTTTCAATCACTGAATGGATACCAAGCTTATCTGATTTTGGCAATTTTTTCCCAATTTGATAGGTATTTGTGTATAATTTACGAATATGCAAAATAATGGGAGGAAAAAATTGCGGGGGGGGGTAGATTTGTTTCATAATATTGTTAGTATACATAATTTATTGTTAGCTTGGAAGGAATTTTGTCGTGGAAAAAGAAAAAAAGAAGATGTGGCAAATTTTGAGATGCACCTCGAAGATAATATTTGGCAATTGCACGGAGAACTTATTTCTGGAAATTATAAAATGATGCCTTATATTTCTTTTTATGTTTGTGACCCAAAACGTAGGAATATTCACAAGGCAAATGTACGAGACAGAATTGTGCATCAAGCAATTTTTAGAATTTTATATCCGATTTGTGACTTAGATTTTATTTTTGATTCTTTTTCTTCTCGCACAAAGAAAGGAACACATCTTGGAACTAGAAGGTTATTTAAAGCTTGTAGAAAGGTAACTAAAAATTGGAGAGAAAACGCATGGGTTCTACAATTTGATATTAAAAAATTTTTTGATTCGGTTGACTATTATATATTACTAGAACAGATTTTTCTTTTAATTCACGAAGAAAAAACTTTATTGCTTTTGCAATCCATAATATCTAGTTTTGAGAAAACAAAAGATAGAGGTATCCCTCTTGGAAACGTGACTAGTCAACTTTTTGCAAATGTTTATATGAATAAATTTGATCAGTTTGTAAAACATGAGCTTGAAGTGGAGAATTATTTTCGTTACTGTGATGATGTAGCAATAACCCACAAAAGCAGAGAATACCTTTTAAGAATTTTAGAACAATGCGAAAATTTTTTAAAAAATGAAATGAAAATATTTTTACATCCACAAAAAACGAATATTAGAAAAGTAAGACAGGGGATTGACTTTCTTGGGTATGTGATATTACCTAATTCTATTATCTTACGAACGCATACAAAACATAGAATTGAAAAAAGACTAGATAATGTAGAATTACAATCTTTAATTTCTTATTTCGGTGTCACAAAACATGCTCGTGCTAGAGAATTAAGAGAAAAGATTTATAAGAGAATTATATTTTTTAAAAACCTAGTCACTAGCACCTAGAAACTATAAACCTAATCTTCTAGAACCTAGTACCTAATCTTTAGTTCTTCTTTCTTCGTAAGAATGCTGGGATAGCGCTCCAATCTTCTCCATCATCGTCTATTATTATTTCTTCTACAACTTCAGGTTTCTTATCTATTCTTTTTAAGAAATCAGTATTGTTAGTAGTGTTATTGTTTTTATTTGAATTTTGTATAGTATTGTGTATTTCTTTTACGACTTTATCAGCATTTTCTTCTTTTACTATTGTTTGATTTAAAACATTTGTTCCTGTAAAAAGATTCTTGCGAGGTAAATCATTAGTGAAACTTGTAGCGATAACAGTGACTTTTAATTCACCTTTTTTTAATTTATCATCATGAATAGTACCAAAAATAACTTTTGCGTCTTTATCGATAGATTCTGTTATTATTTTAGCTGCTTCTTGTATTTCATGAATGGTTATATCATCTCCGCCAGAGATAGCAAAGAGTACTCCCTTTGCACCATTTATAGATATTTCTAGTAGGGGAGAATTGATAGCTTGAAGAGCTGCTTTAGGAGCACGTCCATCTCCAGATGCCAAACCTATGCCCATCAATGCACTTCCTGCGTCTGACATTATTGCTCTAATATCTGCAAAATCAACATTTATGATACCAGGTGTAGTAATTAAATCTGAGATACCCTCTACTGCTTGACGCAATACGTTATCACAATTTGCAAAGGCATCTTTAAAGTTTGTTGTTTTGTCTGATAGTTGTATTAATTTGTCATTTGGAATAATGATGATTGCATCTACTTCTTTTGCTAATTCTTCAATTCCTTTTTCAGCAATTTTCATTCTATGATTACCTTCAAAGAAGAAAGGTTTTGTGACTACAGCAACTGTGAGTATTCCTTGTTCTTTTGCAGCACGAGCGATGATAGGAGCAGCACCTGTCCCAGTACCTCCTCCCATTCCACAAGCAATGAATATCATATCAGCACCTTTTATAGTATCTTGAATTTCTGATTTTGTTTCTTCAGCAGCTTTTTTACCAATTTCTGGATTCATTCCAGCGCCGAGACCTTTTGTAAGATTTTTACCAATATGGATTTTCTTCTCAGCCAATGAGTGATGTAGGTCTTGTGTATCAGTATTCATACAAATAAATGACACACCTTTAACCTTTGAGTTGATCATGTGATTTATGGCATTTTTACCAGATCCTCCTATTCCGATGACCATAATACGAGCAAAACTTTCTATTTCAGGGTTTAATTTAGGCATATTTATAAAGGCTTTAGGATTTAGGCTCTAGGCTTTAGTTTTTTGCTAATACTCAGAATCTAACTACTAAAAACAAAATTTAATTAATAAAGTTATATGTTCATATAATAGCAGAAAATTATATTTTGGCTAGTGGTCTAGAGTCTAGTGTCTAATGCCTGTGTTTATGGCATTAGTTGTTTAATATTTGATTTTAGTATGCTTTTGAGATTTTTAAATATGTTTTCAAAAGAACCTTTGGGATAAGAAGTATCTTCATTGTCTTGTATTAGTAGACCAAGAGCAGTAAACCAAGAAGGATCTCGAAGTTTTGTTTTTATATTACCAAAAATTTCTGTTGAACCTATTTTTGAAGGAAGCTTGAGTACTGATTTTGAAATTTCTTCTAGAGATTGTATATTAGCGCCTCCACCTATAAATACAATTCCTGCTGGTAATAATTCATTTCTTTTTATTTTTTTTAAATGATTTTCTATTAATTCAAAAATATCAAAAAGACGTGCTTCAATAATTTCATCTAATTTTTTCTTTGAAAAATCTTCTCCAATGTTTCCAAGCTTGAAACGTTCAGCATTCTCAAGAGAAATTTTCATTCCTAATGCTATGTCATTTGTGATATCTGCTCCTCCTATAGAAAATGTATAAAGTGATACTAACGTTTCGTTTTCAAATACAGAAAATGATACTGTTTCAGAGCCAATATTTACCAATCCACAACCTACTATTTTTTGTTTAGTAGATAATGCGATGCGACTTCCTGCTTCGGAAGATGCGATGACATCTATAGGATCTATACCAGCTAGGGTTATGACTTCTAATAGATCTTCAAAGTGTAAATTAGAACAAGTTACAAAAAGAGCTTTTACTTCAAGCTTGGTTCCTATCATACCTTCTGGTCTACCTAATATTTCTTTTCCGTCAAGTTTGAAAGAAGTAGGGAATACTTTTATTATTTTTTTATTATTTAAATTTAAGTTTTCTTCACAATCTTCTAATGCTTTATTTATATCTAGATTTGTTACTTCTCCATTAGCTTTAGAGACTATTCCTATTCCACTACTCATCTCTCCACGTAGCGTCACACCGCCTATTGAAATAAATGCACGTCTTATTTTTATATTTGAATTTTTTTCAGCTATGGATATAGCATTCTTGAGAGAAGTTACAGCGAGTGGTATATTTACGATATATCCATGTCGAATACCTTTTGTTTCACTTTCTCCAATACCAATAATTCTAGGATTTCTTTCTCCTTTTATAAATTCTCCCACAACTACTTTTGTTGTCGTGGACCCCATGTCTATTCCTATTGAAATATTTCTTATCATCCCAGTACTAAAATTTTAAATTCTAATTCTAATACTTTTTATTATATCACCAAATTTAAAATTTAGTACGGGATAAATATTTTTCTTCTGCTTTTTCCATTTATTTGATTTTTAGCACTTTGATAGGTTATAATCTATTTATGAACAGAGCAGTTTTACAAAAAGAATTTAATAAAGATGAGATTGATATCTTAAAAAATGACACGAAAATTTTATCTTCTTTTTTTGAAACTAAAAATGATGGTTCTCTTGTTTATGTTTTAGAAAATTTAGGTAGATTAGAAAATGGATGCAGCAAAGAACCATTATTGAAATTATTAGATAATAAAAATGAAAATATAAGATTACTTGCAATTAAAAATCTTGCAAAGATAGGTGATATATCCTTACTTAAAATTTTTTTTAAATTTGCACAAAAAGATGAGAGTACAGAGGTAAGAAGAGAATCTGTTTCTGCAATTGGAAGATTAAGAAATGAAAAAGCAATTCCAATTTTAATTGAACTTTTATTAGATAAAGATCCAAAAGTTGTTATGCAGGCTATTAGAGGTTTACTTGTTTTTTCAAAAAATAGCGTTGTAAGACAAGAGTTAAAAAAAATAATTAATCATCCAAATGAGTTAATAAAAGAAGTAATAAATAAAGAAATTAATGGAGTAAATTATAGTTCTGGTGATACGGGTAAGCATGATGAGTTTCCTGAATTTTTAAAAAATCTAGTTGTTCTTGGAGATGTTATGGAAACATTAAATTATGTTCCAAATGAATCAGTCCACTTAACTTTTACTTCTCCTCCTTACTATAATGCTAAAGATTATTCTATATATCAAAGTTATGAAGAATATTTAAATTTTTTAGAAAAAGTATTTAAAGAAGTTCATCGAGTTACTAAAGAAGGTAGGTTTTTTGTATTAAATACCTCGCCTATTATTATTCCTAGAATAAGTCGTGCTCACTCAAGTAAAAGATATCCTATTCCATATGACATTCATCCAATTTTAGTAAAAATGGGATGGGAGTTTATTGATGATATTGTATGGGTAAAACCAGAGGCAAGTGTAAAAAATAGAAATGCAGGTTTTTTACAACACAGAAAGCCATTAGGATATAAACCTAATGCAGTTTCAGAAATGATAATGGTTTATAGAAAAAAGACTGATAAATTAATTGATTGGAATATAAGTCAATATAATTGGGATAAGGTAAAAAAAAGTAAAGTTGTAGATAAGTATGAAACAACAAATATTTGGCGTATTGGCCCTACTTTTGATAAAGTGCATAGTGCTGTTTTCCCTATTGAATTATGTAATAAGGTAATTAAGTATTATTCCTTTGTAGATGATCTAATATTTGATCCATTTGCAGGAAGTGGAACCTTAGGACTTGCTGCAGTTAATTTAGATAGATATTTCTTTTTAGTAGAAAAAGAGCCTAAATATGTTAATAGAATGAAAGAAGATTTAATTAGAGGTAATAGTTTATTTAGTTCCAAGAAAAATCAACCTAATTTTGTAGATGTTAAAAATTTTATTTTATTAACTAAAAAAGAAAAAATATGACAATAACAGAACAAGTAGTAAAAAATATTATTAAAAAATTACTAAAAGGAGAAGACTATAGAATTGAGATAGTAACTTTAATAGATGCAGCCTTTTTACAATTTGTGGTGTATTTTTTTAAGAAAGTTGTTGATGCAAAATTTAAAAATCAAGATATTACTATTGATTGGTATAAAAAAGAGTTCCTTGATTCTAAATTACCAATAAATGATATTGCTATTAATTCTGGTTTAAATAAAAAAACTATTCATAATATGTTTAACTCTTCAACCAGAGAAATAGTTATTGATGCTTCTGATGAGCATTATGATCTTTTGTATGAATCAATAAAGAATCTTGTAGATACGGAACATGATTTAGAATTAACTCTAACGATTAAGTTTAAAGGTGTAAGTGTTGATTTAAATGTTAGTGAGAGCTTAATAGTAATAAATACTCTTGCTGTAAAAAGAGCTGCAATAAGAGGTGGTTCTTGGAGTACAGCTGGTAAGCGAGTTGAAAAGCCTTTAATGCAAACATTATGTAAGTTATATGGAGTTTCTGAGAAAAACTATGCTTTAACTATAAAAGGTAAACAAATTAAAGAAGATCAGTTTGAAAGAGAAATAGACTTTTATTTAATTGAAGGTAAAAACCAGCACAAGTGTGAAGTTAAATTAATGGGTATAGGTAATCCTGAAAGTGCTGATGCTTTTATAGCTCGTGATAGTAAAGTATTTATTGCTGATAAACTTTCTGACACAAACAAAAAACAATTAAATAGTCGAAAAGTAGAATGGGTTGAGTTAAGGAGTGAGGATGGTTTTAAGAAATTTGGGATTGTTTTGAAAAATTTAAAAATTTCACATACAAAATTGTTAAATAATATAGAAAAAGATTTAGAAATTGTATTTAGAGAAATTTTTAAATAAAACTATTTTAAATTAAATTTATTACAATAAAAGTTTTCAAGTTTTTCCATTTTTGTGCCGTGCTTAAAGCCTTTCAAATGTAGCATTCCGTGGATAACTAAAAATCCCAATAATTCTCTAAAATTTCTATTAAATTTCTTTGTTTCACTTTTTACTACATTAGGACATATTAATATCTCACCAGAAGTTTTTGATAATGGAAAAGATAAAATATTTGTTGGATTATTTTTTTCTCTATAAGTTTTATTTATTTTTTTCATTTTTTCTTCTGTAATATAAGCAAGTGAAAAAGAATATTTTTTTCCTAAAATATCATTTTTAATATCAAAAATAGGCAAGTCTGGTAACTTGATTTTTGTTTTGTTTATTACAGAAAATTCATCTTCCATATTTTTTTATCTCGAGTAAAATCGAGAGATTATTTTACTTTTCCAAGTTTGCGAAGTTTTTCTATCTCTTTTCTTCGTCCTAGTCTTTTTAGAGTACCTTTCTTAACTGTGAGTTTGGATTCTTTTCTTTTGTTATAGCGAGAACCTTTAACCTTTTGAATTATATTTGATTCTTGAATTCTACGAGAAAAACGACGCAATATGCTTGCGTTATTCTCATTTGAATTTTTACTTACTTCTATTACTGTTTTTGCCATCCCATTAGAAAATTAATTAATAATATTTTTGTGATTTAATTACTTTCCCATAATTTTCTAACGGGACAAGTACATAAAGTAGATTATCATATAGATAAGATATAGGCAAGTATATCTTGCAGAAAGCACTAATTTACATTTTTTACTAGACTTTTTATTAAAAAAGAACTAGAATGTATAGCATGAACCCTATGAGAGATAGCAGGGTTCATTTATTAATTATAGTGTTTCTTTCAGAAAAAATAATGATAGAATTTCATATAAAATGAAACAATCAGAAAATTATATAACAGAAGAAAAGTATAAAGCTCTTAAGATTGAATTAGAACAATTGAAAGGACCAAAAAGAAAAGAAATTCTAGATACTTTGGCATATGCGAAATCATTAGGTGATTTGTCTGAAAATGCAGAATATCATCAAGCTCGTGAAGATCAAGGTAAGCTCGAAGAACGTATACGAAAAGTAGAGGAGATATTAATGTCTTCAGAAGTGGTATCTGGTAGTGGAGGTGATATAATAGAGATTGGTTCCAAAGTTGTTGTATCAAAGAAAGGAGAAAATGAAGAGAAAACTTTTCAAATTGTCGGAGCTGAAGAAGCAGATATGACACAAGGAAAGATTTCTAATAAATCTCCATTTGGTGAAGCACTCTTTGGAAAGAAAAAAGGAGAAAATGTATCATTCAAAACTCCTAATGGAGAAGTTAATTATAAAATCATAAACGTATCTTAATATAAATTTTCATTTAAAGGCAGATTTATATTAAGTAGAAAAATAAATATGTCTTCAATCGATGAAATTAGAGATACAAAAATAAAAAAATTAGAACTCTTAAAAAAAAGAGGTATTAATCCATACCCATCTATTTCAAAAAGAGAGATTTCTTTAAAAGAAGCTATTGATAATTTTGATAATCTTGAGAAGGAAGGTCTCTCTAAATGGATCGTAGGTAGAATAATGTCTATAAGAGGACAAGGTGCTATAGTGTTTATCACATTAAATGATGGTTCTGCAAATTTTCAAGGTTTATTAAAAAAAGATATTCTTAGTGATGAAAAATTTGATTTATTTACAGAAGTCATCGATATTGGAGATTTTATTGAAGTTTCTGGTATATTTTTTATTACAAAAAGAGGAGAGAAGACTATTGAAATAAAAGATTGGAATATACTATCAAAAAGTTTACGTCCTTTACCTGAGAAATGGCATGGATTACAAGACATAGAAGAAAGATTTAGAAAAAGATATTTAGACATTTTGATGAATCCTGAAATAAAAGAGCTTTTAATAAAGAAAACAAAATTCTGGGATACTGCGCGTACTTTCATGAAAGAACATGGGTTTTTAGAAGTTGAGACACCTTCTCTTGAAGTCACCACTGGTGGTGCTGAAGCTACTCCATTTAAAACATACAATGAAGATTTTAAGTTGCCTTTATTTTTAAGAATTTCCATAGGTGAGCTTTGGCAAAAGCGTCTTATGGCTGCAGGATTTCCAAAAACATTTGAGATTGGTCGCGTATATAGAAATGAAGGTTCTGATGTGAATCACCTACAAGAATTTACAAATTTAGAATTTTATTGGGCTTATGCAAATTATGAAGATGGAATGAATCTTGTTGAAGAACTTTATAAAAAAATAGCTATTGATGTATTTGGAAAAACAGAATTTGAAACACGAGGACACAAATTTGATCTAGGTAAAAAATGGGAACATATTGATTATAGAGAAACTGTAAAAAAAGAAACTGGTATAGATGTGCTAGATACTACATACGAAGAAGTAGAGAAGAAACTTGAAGATTTAAAAATTGTTTATGATGGTAATACAATGGAGCGTCTAGTGGATACTCTTTGGAAGCATTGCAGGAAACAAATCTCTGGACCAGTATTTTTGATTGGTCATCCAAAACTCGTTTCTCCACTTTCTAAGTCAATGGAGAAAGATAAAGATTTAACAGAAAGATTTCAAATAATAATCGCAGGTACTGAGATAGGTAATGGTTTCTCTGAGTTAAATGATCCTATTGATCAAGCTGAAAGATTCGAAGCTCAACAAGAACTTTTGAGATCAGGAGATAAGGAAGCAATGATGCCTGATATGGAATTTGTAGAGATGCTAGAATATGGTATGCCACCTACTTGTGGTTTTGGTTTTGGAGAAATGTTTTTTGCATTTCTTGCAGACAAACCTATTCGTGAGACTCAATTTTTCCCTTTAATGAGACCTAAAAAAGAAGAATAAAAAAACTCTCTATTATAACAATAGAGAGTTTTTAAGAAAAATATTCTTTTTGTAAAAAATTATTTATTCTATTTTCACATAGAGGAGTACAAAGTACTTCATGTAGAGAGTATTCTTTATCTTCTTCTAGTAATTTTTTACAATGATTACATAAAAAAATTGTTTTACCTCCACCATGATACCACTGTTGTGGCCATTTATGATATGGAAAAGCTTCACCATATTTTCCATTACACTTTTTACATAATTCTTTCATATTATACCTTTTAAAAAAATATTTTTACAAATTTAAATTTATCTATATTTATAATACTCTTTTTAGCTTTTTAAACCTAAAAGTTATCCACAGGTGGAGTTTTGCTATATGGGAGATAGTGGTTTACAATAGATACTAAGTGGGAAAAGGTGGGAAAAATAACTAAATATAAAAATTATGCTTATAGGTGAATATATACATACAATAGATGAGAAAAATAGAATTTCATTACCTGTAAAATTCCGAAAGGAGCTTGGCAAGAAAATTATTATTACACCTGGGCTTGATCAATGTTTATTTATTTTTACAGCGACAGAATGGAAAAAAGTTTCAAAAAGACTTTCTGATTCAGATTCTGATTTATCTTTTTTGAAATCTGATAAAAGAAGTTTTAATAGATTTATGTTTGGACGAGCAGCTGAAGTGGAAGTGGATTCTATCGGGAGAATTTTAATTCCTGATTTTCTTAAAGAAAGAATTAAGCTTGCAGGTAAGGCAGCGATAATAGGAGTTGAGGATAGAGTTGAAATTTGGAATGATAAGACATGGATAGAGTACAGAGATCTAGTAGAAAAACAGGCAGATCAATTAGCAGAGAAGTTAGGACAAAAAGATGATGATTAGTGAAGAAATAGAAAGTATACATAAGACAGTTCTTTTAAATGAAACAATAGAAGGTTTAGGGCTTTCCAGAAGCCAGGCGTTGGGTAATTCTAAAAGCCTAGCTTCAGAAAAGATTGTTCTTGATGCGACATTTGGCGGTGGAGGACACAGCAAAGAGATATTGGAAAGATATACAAATATAAAGATAATCGCTTTAGATCAAGATGGGGATACTTGGAAAAAAGCTAAATATAAATTTAAAGGTTTTGAAAAGAGAATTTCTTTTTTGAATATTAATTTTAGAGATCTTAAAGAAGATGAAAAATATGATGGAATTATTTTTGATCTAGGTTTGAGTTCTGATCAATTAGAGAATTCTGGACGAGGATTTTCTTTCATAAAAAAAGAGCCAATGCTCATGACTATGAAAGAGAATCCTTCTTCAGATGATTTAACAGCTATTGATATTGTAAATAACTGGAGTGAAGAGAGTCTGGCAGATATTATCTATGGTTATGGAGAAGAAAGATTTTCGAGAAGAATAGCTAAAGGAATAATAGAAGCTAGAAAGAAAAATAAAATAGAAAATACGGAAGATTTAGTAAAAATTATTAGTGATAGTGTCCCAGGAGCTTATAGAAAAGGGAGATTACATTTTGCAACGAGGACCTTTCAAGCATTGAGAATAGCAGTAAATGATGAACTTGGAGCTTTAGAAGAAGGATTGGAAAAAGGATTTGGTCTTTTAAAAAATAGAGGCAGAATGTCAGTGATTTCATTTCATAGCTTAGAAGATAGAATCGTAAAAAGATTCTTTAGAGATAAAAAAGAAAAAAGTGAAGCAATTTT
The DNA here is from genome assembly GCA_002792755.1 of Candidatus Nomurabacteria bacterium CG_4_10_14_0_2_um_filter_30_12. Taxonomy (GTDB): domain Bacteria; phylum Patescibacteriota; class Minisyncoccia; order Phycocordibacterales; family UBA9973; genus UBA9973. Next base: position 4,276 of record PFOY01000010.1, on the reverse strand, counting down.
AATTAATAAAAAACCAATAATAGCAACAATAGAAGAAATAAGAAATAATCCAAGGTCAAGAAGTAGTAAATTACGAATTTTAGAAAAAATATGAAAACAGCAAGTCTAAAACTTAAAAGTTATGCAAACAATGTGAATATTATTGATAATGGTAATTTACAGAGAAAGATTTTAAATATTATGCTTTGGATGTTTGCTATTCTTGGATTTTTTTATGTTTTCTTTTTAGGTAATATGGTTTTTAATATAGTAGAACGTAAATCACTCGAGACATATGCTCATACATTACAAAATGATGTTGGAAATTTAGAATTAGAATATCTTTCAATGTCCCAAAAAGTTGACCTAGATTTAGCATATTCTCTTGGATTTAAAGAGATAAAGACTAAATATGCAACTCGAAAAACTCTTGGCAGTATAAATATTGCTAAAAATGAAATTTAGTTTTATTACCAGAACTAGAGTTATATTTTTTTGTATTTTACTTTTTGCTATTGTTTTGATAGCTAAACTTTTTTTAGTGCAAATAGTGCATAGTAGCGATTATTCTGATAGAGCAGATAGACAATATTCTACACCATCATCTAATATCTTTGAAAGAGGTAACATTTATTTTTCACATAAAGATGGACAGCTTGTATCTGCCGCATTACAGACTACAGGATTTAAGGTAGCCATTGATCCTGTAAAAATTATTGATAAAGAATTAGTTTATAGTGAATTGTCAAAAATAATAAGTCTTGATCATGATGTATTTTTATCAAAAGTAAATAAACAAAATGATCCATATGAAGAAATAGCAAATTCTCTTTCTAAAGAACAAGCAGACGTTATTACTCTTTTGAAAATTTCAGGGTTGTTTATTTATAAAGAAAAATGGCGTTTTTATCCTGGAAGTAGCCTCGCTGCTCAATCTTTAGGTTTTGTTGCATATAAAGGTGATGAATTAGCAGGACGTTATGGTCTTGAAAGACAATATAATGATGAACTTTCTAGAGATAAGAATAATCCTTATATTAATTTTTTTGCTGAAGTTTTTTCTAATATTAATAAAACTTTATTTAATGACGAAGCTATGGCGGGTGATATAGTGACGACGATCGAACCATCTGTACAGAATTTTTTAGAAAAAACAATAGAAAGTGTAAAAGAAAAATATCAGATTGATTCTGTTGGTGGAATAATAATGAATCCTATCGATGGTTCTATCTATGCACTCTCTAGCAAACCTGATTTTGATTTAAATAATTTTTCTAAAATTAAAACTGTCTCTACTTTTTCTAATCCATTAGTGGAAAATGTCTATGAATTCGGATCTGTTATAAAACCTTTAGTAATAGCAGGAGCACTCGATGCTGGTGTAATCACAGCTAATACATCATATAACGATAAAGGGTCTGTAATAGTTGAAAAACATACAATATACAATTTTGATAAAGTTGGTAGAGGGCCTGGTACAACGATGCAGGATGTTTTAACTAAATCTTTAAACACAGGTATGGTCTTTATTGAACAAAAGCTGGGAAAAGAAAAATTACGTGATTATTTACTTTCTTTTGGTATTAAAGATAAAACTGGGATTGATTTACCAAATGAAACTTCTGGATTAGTTTCAAATATATTAAATAGTCCTCGTGAGATTGAATATGCAAATGCTGCTTTCGGTCAAGGTATCGCACTTACTCCAATTGAATTAGTACGATCTCTAGCATCTTTGTCAAATGGTGGTAATTTAGTTGTGCCACATTTAGTACAAAAAATAAAATATGATAATGGTACAGAAAAAAAAATGAAATATAACACGACACCTACAAAGATATCAAAAGTAACTAGTGAAGAAATAACTCGTATGCTAGTGAATGTCATGGATAAAGATAAGATAGGAGGTGGAAAGTTGGAACATTATAGTGTAGCTATAAAGACAGGTACTGCACAAGTTGCAGATAGTGTAGGAGGAGGGTATTATAAAGATAAGCATATACATTCTTTTGTTGGATATTTTCCAGCTTATGATCCGAAATTTATTATTTTTCTTTATGCTATAAATCCTAAAGGAGTTCTTTATTCTATAGAGACTTGGTCTGATCCTTTTGTGGAGATTTCAAATTTTTTAGTTAATTATTATGAAGTTCCACCAGATAGATAGGTCAATTACGAATTAATAATTACGAATTACGAATTTTAAAAAAGATGAAAAATGTTTTTAAAAAAATATTAGTATATATATTACAGATAGAATCACGACTTGTACTTTGGAAATATAATCCCAAGGTTGTAGCTATTACAGGATCAATAGGTAAGACTTCTACAAAAGATGCTGTATATGCTGTATTGTCTCTTATTTCTTATGTTAGAAAAAGTGAAAAAAGTTATAATAGTGAGATAGGTTTACCACTTACTATTTTGGGATGTCCAAATGGTTGGAGTAATCCTTTCATTTGGATTTTAAATATTTTAAAGGGGTTATGGCTTTTTATTTGGCCACATAAATATCCTAAATGGCTTGTACTTGAAGTAGGTATCGGTAAGCCTAAAGACATGTATCGTACTGCTTTATGGCTTCAAAGTGACGTAGTCATCATCACTGCAATAGGAGACACACCTTCACATATAGAATTTTTTGATTCACGTAAACATCTCATAGAAGAAAAAAGTAAACTCATAAAAACTTTAAAAAAAGATGGACTTCTAATTTTAAATAATGATGATGAAGTTGTATTAGAAATGAAAGAAAAGACGAAGAATCGTGTTATTACTTTTGGTTTTAAAGAAGATTCTGATATAAAAGGCTCTAGTGATAATATTTTTTATAATAGTGAAGATTTATCTTTACAAAGAGGTATTCCAGAAGGTTTGATTTATAGAATAGATGAAGCAGGGAATAGTATGCCTGTGGTCATCGAAGGTGTATTTGGTAGGAATCATATTTATGCTTCTCTTGGAGCATTAGCACTTTCTTCTAGTTTGAAATTTAATATGCTTGACGCTATTCATTCTCTTAAAAATTATAATGTATCACCTGGACGTATGCGTTTATTAAAAGGTATTAATGATTCTTTTATTATAGATGATACTTACAATTCTTCTCCTTTTGCTTGTGAGTTTGCACTTAAAACTTTAGGAGAAGTTAAATTAATAGGAAGAAAAATAGCTGTCTTGGGTGATATGTTGGAACTTGGAAAACATACAGATGAAGCTCATAAAAATATTGGTAAAATTGTAAAAGAGAATACTGATATACTTATTGTAGTAGGACTTAGGGCTAAAAAAATAAAAGAAGGTGCAGTAGAAGCTGGTATGAATGATATGAATATATTTGAATTTTTGAATTCTAATGAAGTAGGAAAATTTTTAGAAACTTTTATAGAGAAAGATGATCTAGTGCTTATCAAAGGTTCACAGGGTATGCGTATGGAAAGGGCAGTGGAATCTATACTTTTAGATAAGAAAAATAAATCAGAGCTTCTCGTAAGGCAAGATGAAGAGTGGAAAAATAAGAAATAAAAAAAGTGCAGAGGTATTTTGGGAAATACATGCACAAAATTTAAATTTCTTCAAACTTTCTTAAAATTTTTTTCCAAAAGTTTGTTTTAAAAACAAATTTCTCTGCCAGGTATACGATAGCAAAAAAAATTAGTAATCCAAACCAAACATAAAAAGCAAGAAGAAAATCTGCACAATTCATAATGAGCTCCTTTTTGTTGGTAAATCTTGTATAAGTATAGCATATTACTATCTATTTGTCAAGTATTCTAAGCTTGTTAAAAATAAACTCTTGTGTTATAATTAAAATAGAAAATAAAGTATTTTTTAAAAAAGGAGAAAAAAAATGAAAAATATTATTTACTACGTTATATCTAACGTAGATATTATTTTTTGTTTCAATTTAATTTTTTCCTTTTTGGGAATAATTATTTTGAAAAAAAGAAAATTATATAAAAATTATGTTTCTTATGTAATCCTTACTGGATTAGTGAGAATTTTAATTTTTATTAATTTTTTTATAATAATAACGTATTTTTTAATAAAAAAAGAAATAGGAGAAGAGATGTGTATTTTTAGTTCGATATTTATTTCTATTTTTTATGAGTTTTGTATATTTTTGTTCTTATATTTAATTCTTGTAGTTTTCATTAAAATTTTTTATAAACCAGATGGATTAGGTTATTTAATTTTTTTAGGAACTATATTTATTGTATTTTTGGGATGTACAACCATAATAACTGTTTTATTATATATACTAGTACCAACATAATATGTGGTGCTAGTATTTTTT
>PFOY01000017.1 GCA_002792755.1 Candidatus Nomurabacteria bacterium CG_4_10_14_0_2_um_filter_30_12 | reverse complement strand
ACCGACCTGAGATAGTTTATTGTGAGTCTTGTTATAATAAAGAGATTTATTAAAACAGGGTATTAATAAACCCTGCTATTGCAGAAGATGTTAACATAAAAATTATGGCAATAATAATAAAAACACCAAAAGAAATAGAGATATTACGGGAGGGAGGTAAAAGACTCGCCACTGTTTTATACAAAGTGAGAGATATAGTAAAACCTGGAATTTCAACTTGGGAATTAGATGAATATGCAGAAAAATTAATAAAAGATACAGGAGATTATCCAGCTTTTTTGAATTATAAACCTGAAGGTGCAGATTTTGCTTATCCTGCTTCGCTTTGTATTTCAGTGAATAATGAAGTCGTGCATGGTATACCAAAAAAAGAAAAAATTTTACAGGAAGGTGATATTGTTTCTTTGGATTTAGGATTAAGACATCATGGACTTTTTACTGATATGGCTATAACTGTACCGGTAGGTGAAGTGAGTAATTCATCTTTGAAACTTATGAAAATAACCGAGGAAGCTTTGCAGACAGGTATCGATGCTGCACGAGGTGGAAATAGAATTGGAGACATTGGTAGTGCTATAGAGAATTTTGTTAGGAGACATAAATATGGAATTGTGGAAGTTTTGTCTGGGCATGGTGTCGGTAAAGAAATTCATGAAGATCCATATATCCCAAATTTTGGAAAAGCAAATACTGGTGCGAAGCTTGTTCCAGGTATGGTTATAGCCATAGAGCCAATGTTAAATAATGGAACAAAAAATGTAATTCTGGATAAAGATGGTTATACTTTTCGAACAGCTGATAGTAAAAGAAGTGCACACTTTGAACACACTATTTTGATTACTGAAGGAGAGCCTGAAATACTAACAAAGATTTAACCTCACCCCTGCCTGTTATTAAACAGGCTTTCCCCTCTCCAAAATTAAAATTTTGGAGAGGTGGTAGGGGTGAGGTAGTATCCCCCTGATAAGGGGGATTTAGGGGGTTGTATCTTAATAAATTCAAAAAATTTTTCTTAAGTGCTATAATATTAATACATGGAAGGATCATTTTTAAGTGAGATGCCAAAGTTTAAAACTCCAGAAGAGGAGCTTAATTATTTGCGTGCACATGTGGCAAAAAAAGAACAAGAACTTATTGATACTGGGCACTTTGAACATGCGAATGAAAATGCTGTTAGAGATATTATTGGAGAATACAAAGAGAAGCCTGTTGAACAAGTTATACATAAAGATAATATCTTAAATAAGAAAGAAACTGATGCTATTGTTTTACAATTAAAACCAGAATTACACGATACTATAATGGAAGAGCTTTTGGGTATTGTCATTACTAAAGGTGTCCGTAATGCATTGTCTATAGTAGAAGCAATGGCAAATCCACACATAGATGATGATTTTCATAGAATATTAATTCAATATTTTAAAACAGGACAAGTTTTTGATTTAAAAGAAGGAACTCCTTTATATAAATCTCTTAATATGACCCTTTTTGAAATTACGTTACCTCCACCAAAGGAAGAGGGAGACAAAGAAAAAGGTTTTAAAGAATTTATAGGTGCAATGGAACAATTCTATGCTGGTATGCAATCTATTTCAGAAGGAAAAAATAATGAAAAAGAAAATTATTTTACATTAGAAGTAGCACTCGATGTAGTGTCAGATGAGGTGATTATTTTTGCTGCAATACCAAATAAATATATTTCATTATTTGAAAAACAAGTACTTTCTTTTTATCATGATGCAAAAGTTCATGAAGTAAAAGAAGATTATAATATTTTTAATGAAAAAGGTGCATCTGCTGGTGCTTATGCTAGTTTTACTGAACGTGGAGTCTTACCAATAAAAACTTATGACCAAATAGAGCATGATCCAATGAATATAATACTTAATGTTTTTTCTAAATTAAAAACACAAGGTGAAGGTGCAGCTATACAACTCGTTGTGGCTCCAGCTGGAGAAAAGTTTATTAATGAATTTCATATTATTTTAGATGATGTAAAGAGTGGTACATCTGTAAAACATGCCGCAGATAATTTCTATAAATTTAATCGTGCATTTTTAAAAGTTTCGAAAAGTTTAATTTTTGGAGTAAAGAAAAAAGAAGAAAAACCAGAAGAAAAATATGTAAAAGGTAGGAGGGCAGTAGATGAAGGAGCAATAGAAAAGATAGGAAATAAGATGAAGAGTACTATTATGAAAGCAAACATTCGTATTATTGCTTCTGCAAATACAAAAGAAAGGGCAGATGCTATTTTAGATGATATAGAATCTTCTTTTAATCAATTTACTGAACCTGCCAGTAATTCTCTTATTTTTGAGAAATTTTATGGTAGCGATTTAAAGAGACTTTTTCATGATTTCTCATATCGTACATTTTCAGAAGATAAAATATTACCAATGAATTTAAAAGAACTTTCTTCAGTATTTCATTTCCCAGTCGGTATCGGAAGTCAGCCTCAATTAAAAGAGGCGAGAGCTGGTATTGCTCCTGCACCACTTGAAATAGGCCAAGATGGAATAATTTTAGGGGTAAATAGTTACAGAGGTAAAGATACAATGATTCATATGTCGAGAGAAGATCGTATGAGACATTTTTATGTTATTGGACAGACGGGAACGGGTAAGACAAATATTATGCTAAATATGATTACGCAAGATATAAAAAATGGTGATGGATGTTGTTATATTGATCCACATGGTACAGATATTCAAACTATTTTGTCTCGTATTCCAAAAGAAAGAATTGATGATGTTATTTATTTTGACCCTGCTTATACGATGCGACCAATGGGATTAAATATGCTTGAATATGACCCAAAATATCCAGAGCAAAAGACTTTTGTTGTAAATGAAATGATGGGAATTTTTAATAAACTTTTTGATATGAAAGTGGGAGGTGGTGCTATGTTTGAACAATATTTTAGGAATAGTGCGTTTTTAGTAATGGAGGATCCAGAATCAGGTTCTACTTTACTTGAGATTACTCGTGTTTTGGCTGATAAAGAATTTCGTGATATGAAACTTGCTAAGTGTAAGAACCCTATTATTAAACAATTTTGGATTTCTGCCGAGCAAACAAGCGGAGATCAATCTCTTGCAAACTTTGTGCCATATATTTCTTCAAAATTTGATAATTTTATCTCAAACGATATTATGCGTCCTGTGGTACTTCAACAGAATTCTGTATTTAATTTTAGGAAAATAATGGATGAGAAAAAAATTCTTCTAGTTAATCTTTCGAAAGGACGACTTGGAGATATAAATGCAAATTTGATTGGTCTCGTGCTTGTAGGAAAAATACAGATGGCTGCACTTTCAAGAGTGGATATGTTTGGTAAACCCATTAATGATTTTTATCTTTATATTGATGAGTTTCAAAATGTGACCACTGATTCTATCGCTTCTATTTTATCTGAAGCTCGAAAATATAGACTTTCTTTAAATATTGCGCACCAATATATCACCCAGCTTGAAGAAAATATAAAAAATGCAGTTTTTGGTAACGTTGGTTCTATGGCTGTGTTTCGTGTGGGAACCGAGGATGCTACATTTTTAGAACCAAAGTTTAAACCTATATTTAATGCTCAAGATATAAGTAAATTAGATAATTATAACGCATATATGAGTATGTTAGTAAATGGTCAGCCGACTAAACCTTTTAATATAAAAACATTGGCTCCAGAAGAAGGTAATAAAGAAATTGTAGATAATTTGAAACAACTTTCATATATGAAATTTGGACGTGATAGGGAAGAAGTAGAAACAGAGATAATGTCTAGATATTCTTCTATGCAATGATTTGAATAATTTCTTAAAATCTGCTAAGATAGGTTATTATAATTTTATTTTTTAAATAAGAAATATGAAACATCCAAAAGAGGAACAGACATATGTAATGATAAAACCAGATGGAATACGGAAGGGGCTTATAGGAGAAATTATAAAACGTTTTGAACAACGTGATTTAAAGATTGTTGCTCTTGAGATGTTCCAACCTTTATATGATCAAATGGATAACCACTATCCTAAGAAAGAAGAGTGGATTACTCGTTTAGGAGAAAAGACAAAAGCGACTTATGAAAAATATGGTTATGATTTAATTTCTGATTTTGGTACAAATGATACATCAAAAATTGGCCCAGAAGTTCGTAAGTGGGTTATTGATTTTATGATGAGTGCTCCAGTTGTGAAGATGATTGTTCAAGGAGTGCATGCTGTTGATGTTGTCCGTAAAATTGCTGGTGATACGATGCCGTATAAAGCAGACATGGGGACGATTCGTGGAGATTTCTCAATAGATTCTCCCGCACTTGCAAATAAAGAAAAACGTGCAGTTATGAATATAGTCCATTGTTCTGAAACACCTGAAGAAGCTGAACATGAGATTAAACATTGGTTTGGGACAAATTCTATCTATGACTATAAGCGTTTTGGAGTAGATGAATAATTCAAAAACAAAAAAACATTCTCGTCTAGTTGCTTATCTTTTGACTCTTGCTATACTTTTAGTAGGGTTATTTCCGATTATTACCTAGAACACTATCTTATGGGAGCTTCGATCATGTTTGGCTTTGGCCTTTTATGTCTATCGATCATGTTTGGCTTTGGCCTTTTATGTCTA
>PFOY01000043.1 GCA_002792755.1 Candidatus Nomurabacteria bacterium CG_4_10_14_0_2_um_filter_30_12 | reverse complement strand
AAGAGTCTCAGAAGAAAGCATTGATACCTCATCTATCACGAGGACTTTCGCACGATTAATTCTTTTTGAAATATATTCACTACTATATATTTTATCTAAATCATATTTATCTAATTTTCTTTTTATGCCTATTCCACTCCATGAATGTATCGTCATGCCTCCAATATGTGTCGCGGCTATACCCGTCGATGCTGTGATAGCGACTTCGACGCCACTTGATCGTAAATAATTTACATATTCATTTAATGTATAAGTTTTTCCTGCACCAGGCTCCCCTGTCAGAAATACATTCACTCCAGTTTTTAAAATATTAAGTGCTTCTTTTTGAGTCATAAACTCATGATAGCATTTTATTCTTTCTTTATTTAATTTCTCTTAATTTATTTGGCGGAGACGGGAGGATTTGAACCTCCGATACCTTTCGGTATGCCGCTTTTCGAGAGCGGTGGTTTCAACCACTCACCCACGTCTCCTCGTTATGCTCGTCGCCATGGCTTCGTGCCCTCTCGGGCCCTTCCCTATGTCTTTATGCTAAAGCATATTAGACATTTCTACAAAAGCAGAATCAGATTAAATATGAAGCAGTTCATATTTAATACCCACGTCTCCTCGCTATGCTCGTCGCCATGGCTTCGTGCCCTCTCAGGCCCTTCCCTATGTCTTTATGCTAAAGCATATTAGACATTTCTGCAAAAGCAGAATCAGATTAAATATGAAGCAGTTCATATTTAATACCCACGTCTCTCTATACTGTAATCTAACATTTTTTGCAGTTTTTTCAAAAAATGTTATACTTTTTTATATTTCAATTTATGATTCGTAATTGATTTATTTGGCCCTATCGTCTAACGGTCAGGACATCGCCTTTTCAAGGCGGTAATCAGAGTTCGATTCTCTGTAGGGTCACAAAAAGAAACTTGGTTGGGGGTGAGCGAAAAATCGTGGGACGCCAAGGGCGTTGATGGTGATGAAAAATTAAAATCCGCCCTGCGGGCGCAAGTGAATTCGGTGGGTGGGCAAAATGAGACTGAGACGGATTTGTCACGCAATTGCGAGTTCGTTCCAATTTTTTTGAAATAATCACAAATTTCAAAAAAATTATCACTTGAAACCAATTGCGTGGCTTTTTTAATATCTAAAATCCATTCCCGCAAGGGTTCGACCCAATTCTTTATATCTGTTCGGGTGGAACTCATTTTCTCTGCGAGAGACACTTTTTGTTTTAAAAGCTCATTTTTCTTCAAAATATTGAAAAGATTACTAAAGCCATTGGAATTTCAAATAGTAAATTATTAAAATAATTTTACTTTTTCTCTATTAAATCACTAAACTCTTTATATAGATTCAAGGCAGATTCTGGTACTTCTTTATTTGCTATTTCATTTAATTTAATTTTTAAATCATTAAAAATCTCCTTAGAATTAGCCTGAATTTTGGGTTGTTCTTTTACAATTTTTTCAACACTTGAATATTCCTTAGTAGGAATGTAAAAATAAGCTTTTTTATATAATTTATTATTCTCTTCTTGATACCACTTTTTATCTGTTCTTTTTTCCAGTTCTTCTCTTTCTTTTTTTAAGGTATTTAAATTATCATTCCATTTTTCTTTTCCAAAAAGTTTTGGCTTATTCATTTCAAGTTTTTCTATTTCAGATATTACTTCTTTTAGTCTTTTTTCTTTTTCTTCAGTTTCTTTTACAAATTTGTTATATTCTTTTAAAGCAGAGGTAACTTCTAGATATACTCCACTTAAGACAACTTCTTCGTTTGGTAATTCATTTTCAATTTGTATAATTCCACTAAGTGTTTTCTTGGCTTCGTCTTTATCGGATTCTATTTTTTGAATAATTCTCTCAATATATGTTATATTACTAACATTGCCTAACCCTTGTATTTTTGCTTTGTATCTAAGTTCATCATTCCTAAATCGAACATTTAACATGTTTTCTGCAATAGGTAAAAATTTTGATTTTATCATATCTTTATATTCTTTCATTTCTTTTGTCTCGCGATCATATGACCCAGATATATCAAACGAATATGAAGCATTAGCAACTTTTTTTTCAAATATTTCTTTCATCGCTTCTCTTATAACATCATACGGGTACTTTTCTTCGAGTTTTTGCCATTCTCCCATAGAAAAAGAGCCAGGAGTATTAAATCTTAATATTCTACTTTCACTAAATTCAATATTATTATAACCACCTAAATTTAAAACATAATTTTTATTATTATAATGATCAAAATTTTTTGCTTTAGAGAAAGAAAAACTTGGTATTTTTTTCTCTAAATATTGAATTAATTCCTCTTTCAATTCTTGCTTTCCTTCTGGTATTTTTGCTTTTTCTAAAGCAAGTTCATTTTCTATTTGTTCTATTTTTTTATTTAATACTTTTTCGGCTGAATCATATGAGAAATTTTCATCAATATTTATTCCAAATGATAATAATCTATCTTTTAGAGCCAAATCTGATAATTCTAGATTTTCTTTTTGTGTCTTAGATTTTTTATAATTAATTATTTCTTCATCGTTAGTAAAATCAGAATTTTCTAAAAGTTGATCCTTATTTTCAACTCCAATAGTTTTTAGTGCTTCTTGATTTTTATTTATCAAACTATCCAGTTGAGTATTTTCTTTTTTAAAATTATTTTCTGTTTTAGTGGAATATTCTCTCATACCCATACCAGAATCTTTCCCAGATTTTAACTTCAAAGAACCAAGAATCAATTCAAGTTGAGACTTTACTTTTTCAATTTCTTTTACCTTAAAACGAATCGGCTCAAGTTTTTCTTCTTGGAGTTTTTTACTTTCTTTTTCCTTATTTTCTCTAATTTTACTAGATAATTGAGATAATTTATTTTCTAAAGACATACGTCTATTATATAAAATATACATGAAAATGTAAATATTATAATAACTCTTGCTTTTCTGATAAGCTTGAACTTTGTAAAATTAAAAATCCTATCTCAGGTAGACGTGTTCAGAACTCTCAACAGGGTTCAAATTAAAAGAGATATTGAGTTTTTTAAGATTTTTGAACTATTTCCAATGATGGAATTTCAGAACTCGTTTATATAAAAAAAGAAGCCCACCAATGAAGATGGACTTCAAATGGCGGGCTTTTGTGTTATTTTTTTACCCAAATAATTTCGGTTGGATAAAAATCATCAGCTATAAACGTAGAACGTCTGGTCAACTTAACGACCTCTCCTTTTACAACAATAACGTCAATATAATTTTTTGGTGTATTTGAGGATAGATAATGAGTTAATACAAAACTTGATATACTAGGGTCATTTTCCGCTTTTTCTTCTGTTACATTTTCGCGGAAAAATTTAACACCAGCACACTACTTCATAAGTTTTTTCTTTATATTGTATTCCAATAGAAAAACTTCCTCTCCCCAAGAAGTATGGGAACGGCTCATTTCTTGGTATTTGAGCCGTTCCCATACCTAGCATCTAGGCACTCGTAGCCCTAGCGGAAATGCCCGAGGCTAATGCCGAGGGTGCAACCCTTAACTTTACGTAATCACTGAAATATAAATATGGTATAACTTGCCCGAGACAATGTTTTTAATTTTGATTCTGATTTTTCTCCTACGGGCAGAATTTGAAATCTCACCAAAAAATGAGAGTCAAAAAAAAGCGAAATCCTTGTTCCCAAAATTTATGTTTTTGCTTTTTGAGTCCATTTTTAGATTCCACATTAGTAGAGCGTAGTAGATAGTTTAAAATTATTAGGAAAATCGAGCGTGCACTTAGCTTTGATTTTGTTCAAAAAAAGTTCGTGCAAAGGTTAGTGATACATCACGCGTAGAAAAAAAAGTCCTGCATAAAAGCAGGGCTTTTTTCTTGCGTGACCCTAAGCAAGCAAACTGCTTTGCTTGAGTCAGAGAAACGAAAAGCTTTTCATTAATAATGAGAAATTTATTTTGAATTATTTGAAAATGAAAAGGTGTACTGAACCTGTAAGGTTTGATAAATGTACTCATGGTCTCTGTAGGGGTTTTAGTAACTTGTGACCACATAAACTATGTACGCTTTTTTAGCGTTTAAAACTCTGTCTGGGTGTCCAACACCCAAAATTAAAATAAAAAAGAGAGATTTAAATACATAAATCTCTCTAATCATTTCTTCTCTTCATTGCTAACACAAAACCAATACTAGAAACAGCAGCAGAAGCAATCTGAAAATCAGCAAAAAATTGTTGACCTTTTTGATTGGTCACATAAGCTGCAAAAAGATGTGATACTCCATATAATAACCATCCCAAAGCATATATGTTATGAGTCAAAAAATATGTACCCAATAACATTAATACTGCACCAACAAATTCATAAATAGTCATCATGCCAGTAAAAGCAAAAAAAACTAATACTGTCATCACAACTAATATAAATAGATGAATTAATTTTTCCGTAGTAGGATTCTTTATTTCTTTAACAAAAAAACCATATCCCATCAAAATAATTAATCCAAACTCAAGGACGGTGAAAATATAAAGTTCAAGTAAAAAAAAGTATATGACAGCTAAAACAGCTGCTATAGACCCCATCAACCATCCTAACCTTTCCAATTTTTTACCAATTAAAAGCAATATTTTATTAACAAAAAAGATTAAAGAAACTAGAATAGAAATAATTTCTATCATGATTATTTATCCTTTTTTCTTTTACATTACCATTTAAAATAAATTAGTCAAAATTAAAAAAACC
>PFOY01000020.1 GCA_002792755.1 Candidatus Nomurabacteria bacterium CG_4_10_14_0_2_um_filter_30_12 | reverse complement strand
AATTAGGTTTGTTTTTAATTTAATAATAAAAAACAGCCCTGTTATAGGGCTGTTTTTTAGAGTTTTATTCAGCTGGAATTTCTGCTGGAGTTTTTTCTACTGGAGTTTCTGGTGTAGGACAAGTACATGGTTCGTTACCACATACAGGACATATTGTTTTTTCTTCACCCATATTTTTAGTAAGTTAAATGATAATTGCATTGACAAACACGTGGACTAATACGCATTTACCTTACATATATAGTATATTACAAAAAAGATAAAAATCAAATTGTCTACATTTAAATATTTTAATCCACTGATGATAAAAGAACTTTTTTTATTTTTTTAGTATAATAAAGTTATGAGTTTAGAAACTAGACAATGTCAGAATTGTAAAAAAGACTTTACAATAGAGCCAGATGATTTACCAAAAGATTTTGATATTAATAAAGAAATTTTTGTGTATTTAAAATGTAAAAAGAATTATAGAATTATTCAAAACGAATTTTCTTTTTATTAAAGGTTAGAGATTTCTATTCCAAGAAATTGTCCTGAGTGTAGGCATATAGAAAGATTAAAAAATAGAGGACCAAATAAACCTTGGTATAGGAAATGCATGAAAGAAGGCTGTACAAATGAATTTGAGACAAGTTATGTACCAGAACGTCCTGAAATAGTATATTGTGAGAAATGTTATTAAAATGAAGTGTATTAAAATAGAAGGGTATTTCTTCCATTTTATGTATGATATAATTAAATTATGAATATAAAAGAATCATATCAACCAAATAATAAACCTGAGTTGGGAAGTTTTGAGGTGAAAAAACAAGGTGGAGTTATTTTAAGGAATATTCCTTTTTGTGAGATACTTGCAAATGAAAAAGAATATAAAGAAAGTAAAGAAAGAGGAAAAGCGATTAGTGATCTTTTAAAAATATGGGATCATTTTTTTATAGCGGAAGTTTCAAACAATGTAAAAGGAGCGTTAAAAAGTCCAAGAGGTTTTAAAGACTTTATTGAAAGTTTCTCAGATTTTAAAGATGATAATTTTGATTTGAAAAATTTTCTAGAAGAAACTCTTTTGGAATTTGAATTGTTAGAGAACTCATTTAAAACGATTGAAGGAGAATTTTTAGAGGATAGACTAGATTTTAAAGATACTGATGATATGGATTTAAATGATGAATTAAAATTTAAACTAGAATCACAACTTAAATGGATAGATGAAAAATCTAAAATAACAGAAGATCTTATAAAATTTTTAAAATTAAAAATAACTGAATTATTATAAGTTTATTTGATATGCTTCACATTCTAAAATTTATTTGATCACAAGTACATACATTTTTTACTTCCACTTTGTGACCCTACGCGGAATCGGACCGCGATTCTATCCTTGAGAAGGATATGTCCTAACCGTTAGACGATAGGGCCAAATAAATCAATTACGAATTATAAATTGAAATACAAAAAAGTATAACATTTTTTGATAAAAAAGAAAAAACGCATAACCAATTGTGTGGGAATACGTTTTTTAGTACGATTGTGCGTGTACTTATTAAAAATTTTTAATTTAGAAGTATATTTTGAGAATAGAGTTCAGAAGATTTTCTGTTTTCTCTTTCTCTCTCTTCTCTTGACCTTCTTAAAAGGATTACAATTTCTTCCTTTTTTTCTCTTTTAATGTTCCTGCGGCAGAACATTTTTTTGATTTTATTTCTCAGATTCACTTTTTTAGACTTTGACATAAAAGACTCCTAAAAAAAATTGAAAAAATAAATAATTTATTAGACTCAATAAAAAATAAAGAACATAAAATATTGAATCTGTAAAGATTATACATCACTTAAATATAAATAGCAATAAAAACTGTGGAAAAACCTTTTAGTTTACTAGTCTTCTAGCTTGGGTTTTTCTATTGAAATAGTAGTGAGCTCGGGTGATGTGCCAGCTATACGAAGTACATCTTTATCTATTTTTTTTAATTCTTTATTTGACGCGTTGTAATGATTCACAACAGTACCCAATGCATTACCAAGCTTGTCATGATATTCATCAAAAGATTTTAAATGTTTTCCTAGGTCTTCTACTTTTTTAATTATTTCTTTTGCAGATTCTTCTATTTTTAGAGCTTTGAGTCCTTGTAAGACTGTTTGCAAATATGCGAGAAAAGAAGTAGGAGACGTGATGATGACTTTATATTTTCCTGCTGCCCTTTGAATAAGATTTTCATTTTCGCTGTCATTTATATTTGCCGCACCTACTTTATTTGTAAGGAGATCATAATAAATAGCTTCGTGTGGTATGAACATAAATGCAAAATCTGTAGTACCTTTACTTGGTTGAATATATTTTGCAGTTTCAGTGATTCTATTTTTAAGATCATTTATAAAAATTGTTTCTAATTTTTTCTTTTCAGCTATATTTTGCTCCTCAGCCATTTTATTATAATTTTCAAGAGAGAATTTTGAATCTACGGGAATTATTTTATCTTTAACGAATACAACAGCATCCACAATAGTTCCATCAGGGAATGGATATTGCATTTGATAAGACCCAGGAGGGAGGACATTTTTTAAAACTGTTTCTAAATAATATTCACCGAGTATTCCACGTTGTTTTGGATTCTTTAGTACATCTTGTAAACTTTGAAGTTGATCAGCAAAAGATATGACTTGTTTATTTGTCTCATCTAGCCTCGTGAGCCTCTCTGTGACATCACGAATTATTTCATTTGATTGAGATGAATGGAATTTTAAGCTTTCTTGTACTTGTTTGTGTGATTCTCCGAGTTTGTTGTCTACTGTTCTTGAGAGTTCATTTAATTGTTGAAGGATGAGGTTTAAACCAGTATCATTCTCAGGTTTATTTCTTTTATTTCCAAATATAAAATAAATAAAAATACCTCCAATTAAGACTATAATAACTATTATTAAAATTGAAGTAATTTCCATAAATTTATTTATTTAAGTAATATTTTAACGTATAAATCCAATCTTCATCTTCAGAATCCTCACTTTCTTTTGTTTTTAAGAACCATTCTAAATAACCACGATCAATTTTTGAAACATCTTCTATTGTTTTACCAGTATATTTGCCAAAAGAAAAAGAATACATTAATGAGGGTTTTGAAGATATTTCTATCATTTTTTTATATACTTCTTTATCAGAAAAATTATTTTCTTTTTTTATTTTGTCAAAAAGTCTTTCAAATAATTTTTCCAAAACTAATACATCACCAAGTGCATCATGAGCTGTCGCATCTATATCTATATCTAAAAAATAACGTAAGAATTGTAATTTATGTTGTGGAATTTTATTTTCTTTATCCAGTGCACGAGCTACACGCAATGTGCATATGACGTTTTTAGGAATTATGCCTTCTTTTTTTATTATTGCTAAATCAAATTTTGCATTATGAGCTACTAGTATAGAATTTTTATCTTCAAAGAGATTCTTAATATCTTTAAAATTTGGATTTTTTTTGAAAGAAGTTTTATCTTCTACCATTTTATTTGTGATATGGTGGACGGCTGATGCTTCTGGTGGTATTTTTATTTCTGGTTTGTATAATTCACAAAATGTTTTATCATTAATTTTATATGCTAATTGGCATAAAAAATCTGTATTATTTACTCCTGTAGTCTCTGTATCAAAAAATATAATATTTTGCATAGTGCTATTTTAACATATTTTTGATATAATTTATATATATGTTACATGAAAAAATAAAAAACAGTATAAAAGAGGCTATTTTGATGCAAAATAAAGTTTTACTTGATACATTGCGTTCTATGGTAGCTTCATTTACAAATGAACTTATCTCAAAGTCTAAAAAACCTAATGAGTTTTTATCTGATGAAGAAGTAATAGCAGTAATTATTCGTCTTGCTAAACAAAGGAAAGATTCTATAGAACAATACAAAAAAGGTAATCGTCAGGATTTAGTAGATGAAGAAAGTGCTCAATTGGCTATATTAGAGACATATTTACCTAAATTAATGGAAAAAAGTGAGATTAAAAAGATTGTTAAAGATAAAAAAGTAGAATTAGATATAAATGATGCGACAAAAAAAGGAATGTTAATGCAATCTATAATGAAAGATTTGAAAGGTAAAGCAGATGGAGGAATTGTAAAAGAAATTGTTGATAGTTTGTTTTAATATAATTATATGTATACAGTTAAATTTTTAACTACTTTAGTAGAAAATCATCAGATATTGGCTTATGTTGTTATTTTTTTGGGATTGATATTTGAAGGAGAAGTAATTGTCATTACTACTGGTGTATTGTGTTACTTAGGTGCACTTGATTTTACTCTTTCTCTCATTCTTATTTTTACTGGTAGTTTTGTAAAAACTTTTACACTTTATTATATAGGTGAAGTAGTAAATAAAAAATATAGTGATAGTAAGTTTTTTAAATATATAGAAAGAAGAGTATTTTATTTTATGCCTAGATTTAAACAGAAACCTTTTTGGTCTATATTTTTGTCAAAATTTATTATGGGGACAAATTATTTAATTATTTTATTTTCTGGATATAATAAAATTAATTTAAAAACTTTTATAAAAGCAGAAGCTCTTTCTACGGTCATCTGGGCACCAGTGCTTCTTTCTTTAGGGTTTTTCTTTAGCCAGACAGCAATATCGATAAGTAAAGAAATAGGGAAGTTTTCTTTAATTATATTTGGATTAGTAATCGTATTTCTTCTTTTCGATAAGATAATGTCTTCTATATATACTTTTTATGAATATTTTAAAAATGGAATTAATGGAAATGGAAATGAATAAAATAAAATTAATCACACACAATGGTTCTTTTCATTCTGATGATATTTTTGCTACCGCCACTCTTTCTTTATTATTAGAAAAAAGAGGAGAAAGTTTTGAAATAATACGTACTCGTGATGAAGAGATAATAAAAAATGGTGATTACATTTTTGATGTGGGTGGAG